>JAGALE010000253.1 GCA_017625335.1 Lachnospiraceae bacterium | reverse complement strand
TTCGTGATGTAAAGTTCAAGACCTTTGGTTGTGGTGCGGCTGTTGCGACAAGCAGTATGGCTACAGAGCTTGTTAAAGGTAAGACAATTTATGAAGCCTTAGAGGTTACTAATAAGGCTGTTATGGATGCTCTTGATGGACTTCCACCGGTTAAGGTACATTGCTCCCTTCTTACAGAGGAAGCTATTCATGCTGCACTTTGGGATTATGCAGAGAAGAATGGTATAAAGATAGAGGGATTGGAGAAGCCAAAGACTGATATCAGTGAGCATGAAGAGGAAGAAGAGTATTAGTAAATGAAAAAAATTGTTCTAAAGAAAAAGTTTATTATTCCATTAATACTTTTAGTTTTTATTTGGATTTTTATATCTAATAACATTATTATTCTATTTGATACGGATACTTGTGTTGGACGTTTTCAATATAAAGATAAAGATTTTGAAGTTCAGCTGTCGGACGAGGATGCTAAAGTAATTATAGATATCTTCAATGGTAAATTAATAATAAATGACTCGCCATCTTGTGGTTTTGATGAATCATGTTCTGTAAAGATTAATAATAAGACATTTTGTATTGCTTCTGATTTGTGTGGAGAAGTTTATATATCTGAAAAAGATAAATATTTTTCGTTAAGTGAAGAAGAAAATCAAAAGGTTAGAAGTATATTAATGAAATATGGATTTGAATTTCCGTGCATATAATAGAAAAGAGTATGTTCTAGAATAGATATTAGAGCATACTCTTTTGATTTATATTATATTGGATTATAGGTAGCTTTTCTATCCTTAAATGTGCAGTAGTATTTAAATCCGCATTCAATGAGCAAATCCTTGGCTTTGTCAAATCCATATCCGATTTTGTCGGCAGTGTGGGCATCACTACCTATTGTGATTATTTCTCCACCAAGCTTTTTGTATAGCTTTAGGTACTCCTTGCGTGGGTGGGTTTGATTTAAATCCTTGTATAATCCACCAGTGTTTAGTTCGATGCCTTTGCCTCTTGATATTATCTGCTTAAATATTTCTTCAAAGATGTCCATAAAATTCATAGGGTCAAATGGATTCTCTGGGTCACGACCATATCTTAAGATATAGTCTAAATGTCCATATACATCATAGGCAGAATAGTTAGTTACAGCATATAGCTCATCCTCAAAGTATCTTCTATGTCCATCCTTGTAGCTTCTTCCTTCAAAGTAGGATGGATAATAAGGATCCATATTATCTACTATGTGGGTGCTGGCAATAATAAAATCAAAATATGGGTTAGCCTCCACGAATTTAGTGAGCTTTTTTAATGTGCTAGGCATGGTGCCAAGTTCGATTCCTATTCTCAAATCAAAATCTGATGTTATTTCATTTTTAATTGTATTAAGTCTACTGATATAATTAGGTATGTCTAAATCAAACTTCATATCTGGAGCTTCTTTAATTACAGGAAAATCCATGTCGTAGTGGTCTGTAATGCATATTGAGGTCATCCCTTTTGATTTAGCGGTATCAATTATTTTATATATATCCTCTGTAGAATCCGCAGAGAATGATGTATGTAAATGATAGTCTGGAAATATCATTATATTTTCCTCCTACTTTATAATTCTCATTCATTCTATATTGTTTTTAATTAAAATTCAATATTAAGTATTTTGCTTTGACTATGTTTTATTAATGGTATAAACTTAATGTAGTACATACAAAGGAGAGTGCAATATGCTTGAACTAACAAAAGTTGAAAATATTTTTTGTAGAGAAGAAAATATATACTTTCAAAATGGTGTTGGGCTAAAATCGAATATAGATTGCTATATATACCCTGAGGGAAGGAAGATTACAAAGGAGTTATTGTATCTTCAATTTCAGGAGGGAAGAATATTAATATTTGAAAAACAATCAAGTGAGGAGTTTCACTCAAATCCATATCTTAATGTATATGCTGATTTTGCCTTAAATCGTGGATTGGGTTTGGCAAAAAGCATTGTAAATAGAGAACCAAATGATGATTTTCCTATGTCTAATGAGTATCTTATGAATCTGCCTAAGGATATAGAGCTTGATTATGGATATGTACCTAATTACAGTGATGTGAATTTCCCTACCAATCATCATTTCCATCCTTATGGATTCATATGTAATATTCCTAATATGTTTGATGAATGGGAAAGCTTAAGACTGCTGAATCAGCTAATTAAAAGCTTTCCTTTGAGAAAATACGAGTATTTTACTATAGCTATCAATTGGAAAATCAACAAACAGGATGATGATTATAGCAGTTCGGATTTTAGAATATACGGAACTGCCAATGGTAAATATGGTTACACTCATATGATTCGTGCCCGCTATGGTTTGGATGAATTGGAATCTTTGGTATTAATTAATGATTATGGCTTTAATCAAGCATATGGAAAATATGAATCTAGCAATGAAGAAGAAAATATAAAGAGAAACTTATTACTAAAGGATATGTATGCTAGACGAGTAGACAATGTATACAATTATGAAGCAAATAACTATAACAATGATAGAGCAAAAAAATTTAAAGAATTGATGGACAAGGGGGTTACCTTATCAGAATTCTTTGAAAGTGAATATGAGATATATGATGAATTAGAATGTCTTGAAATTGATAAAAATATTTCTTTTTATGAGGCTTTCTTTGGGGTTGAAGATTTTGGAATACATAAGGATAACATCAATAAAATTATTCATATATTTAAGAAATATGCATCCAAGGAAGAAATATGCAAGATAATAAGCTTCTATTTATCTGTCAAACAGATGCAGGAGAATCCTGGTGTGGGATGTGGAAATAATATTATATTCTGTATTAATAAAAAACAAAAGGAAATGATTGCACAGCCGATATATAAGTTGTTTTATATATTAGATGAGGTCTGTGTTGGGGAGTTTAAAAATAAGAGCTTAGGCAATGGTGTTTGCTCTATTGATTCTTCTATCTATAGTAATGTTGTATTAGATGACCCATATATTTTTTCAAGTAAAAAAACAGGATACAATAATCCTTTTGATAATTTTATAAAGGGTGATATACGAATTATTGTAGTTGAAGATAAGGAATATAATGAGAAAATTAGAGATAATTCTTTGGAAAATAATGAAGTAGCGCCATATGGTTATATGATACATGATGTTGTATATATAAGAAGAGGTGTTGATATTATCATTGATGAGATTAACAGTAAACTGCATATTCTTCCTGAGATGGCAGATAACTTTGTGGAAAGATTATATGACTTTGTATATCGAGACTATGAGAAGTCAAATCTTGATATGGCTGTATATTCGGATTATCTTTTGTTTAGGATAATGTATAACTATTATAAGGTACCTAGGAAACCGAGAGAAAAGCTAGGTGTAGACTGTATTCCATATAGCAATTCTATTGGAAAAAACAGAAATGGTATCCCTGAGATTTCTGTTGATTCAGTATTTGAGGAGATTGATAAGCTATATGGTCTTAAAGAGGTAAAGGAATTTTTTAGAAGGTTATATAAAAGTCAAAAATACTCTTTAGAGAATAATAAGGACAGTTTTGAACAAAAGAACAGATATCACATGTTTTTTATGGGTAACCCTGGAACAGGAAAAACCCACGTTGCAAGACTGACAGCAAGATTGCTTTATGCTATGGGGATTAT
>JAGALE010000252.1 GCA_017625335.1 Lachnospiraceae bacterium | reverse complement strand
TATGCGATTTTGTATATAAGAGTTGCAATATAACTAGATTGAAAACATACTGTGATGTCATTAAAAAATTAAAAGAACAGGGAGTAATATTTAACGACTACGCAACTGAAATAGCAAACGCAGAAAATTTAATAAATGAATATTTACACAATACATTTGATAGAATAGCAAACTTCTTATATAACGATATTAGAGTTATAGGTTGTGATGGTAAAGACGGAGATAGATGGTTCGTATTCTTTAATATGATAGATGAGCTGCAGGAGTCCATAGATGCAGTAAAGCATATGTTTGAGAAAGCATATGCTGGTTTTGATGTTAAAATAAACATAGTAGAATATCATAATAGAATATATAATGAAAAAGAGGCTACAGATTTATTAAATGGAGAACCTACACCTGGACAAGTAGATGTTATAATGACATGTTTAAAGGGAGGAGAAAGCTTCCATCCAAAGAATACACGTGGTATAATAATGAATAGAAACAGTGGTTCTGAAATTAATGTTACACAGATGTTAGGTAGACCACTTGAAAATAAATGCATATGCAACAATAAAAAATTAATATATGACATCGTAGGTAATATGCTTACAGCTAACATATTACAATCAGTGTTTAATGGATATGATAAACCAGATGATAGAAGAATGATGTCTATACTTAATAACTTGAGCAACTCTACTAAATTAAGTCAGGAACTCGAGGATAAGTATGGTAAGACTATTATAGTAGATATATTAGATGATGACCTAGAAAATATGTTAGAGGATTTTAATGAGATAGGAAATCATATAGAAAGAGTATTAGATGCTAGGGTTATATCTAATGTACTTAGAGATGAAGAACTAAACCATGATTCATATATTCATCCATTAGTGGCACTTAAAAACTTTGATGAGCGAAACAAATCAAAGACATTCAAGTTGTTAGATAAAATGAAAACATTACAGAAGTTGTTTATACAAGGATATTTTGGTGAGTATTCAGTATTAGACCCTGTAGTTCAGAATGAGTATTTTACAATATATGGATTACTTGGGGATAAGCTTTACATGACACCTGAAACTATAAATGGAAAATCAAAATTTAAGTTAAATGATTTGATAGATATAGCACAGCAAGTTAAAAATTATGATTATAATTATAAAACACGTATATGCCATGTGAAAGATTTGAATAATAAAATAGCAGAATTAAGGGCGGCTAATTTAGACGGAACATTATGTGAATCATTCCAAAGATTTTGTGAAAGAAACATTATAGATATTAATGGTGAACATACTAATCTCATATCTACAGTTATATGTAGTACACTTGCTAAATCAAATATAGACATATTGAACAAATTCAAATCAGTTGTAAAATATATGAATAAAATTGAAAATGAAAAGAATAACTATACAAATGAAGAATATATGTCAAGTGTATATACAGCATTAGCAAAAGAACACGTATTTACTACAATGTATGGACATACTGAGTTTGGAATACAAGCATCCAATGCTATAAGGTTAACATATCGTTCGATTCTTAAGCAAGCTAGAAAAATGATTAATGCTATTGATTACGAGAATGCAACTAGGGATATATTGGGTATTAAAAGAATTAGAGTATTTAGTAAGGATATAGACAATACAACTAAATATTGTGAATCATTTGGTGATGAATATGAGCTATGTATAATAAAATTAGCATTAAGAATAGAGAAGGATACTTTAGGTAAGTATGAAATATACGTTGTAGAAGAATTAGGTATAGGTAAATATTACGGAAGTTATAAAAATGCTGTTAACAAGTTAATAGAAAGCACTCCATTTGGAATATTATATAATGACTTCATAAATAATAAGACTAGAACATCTTATAATAGATTGAGCAGATATAATAAAGTGGAATTACCTAATTACTATAAAAAGATGCTAAGAACAAATGTATTTAAGCAATCTAAAGATGAGATAGCTAAAAGTGACTTATTAAATAAGGATAATAAGGATATAAAAAACATAGTATCAGAATTAATATACGTAAAAGAACAAGATATAGCTAAAATAAGAGAAGCTATCACAAATAAAGAAATAGATGCTAGAAAATTACTTATATATACTATACCTGATAAACTGTATAATACAAATAAAAAATTCATAGATACAGTAATGTTAGTTCCTTTAAAACGCATGAATAGAAATGATATAAATAAAATAATTGATATATTCATAGCTATATTACCTTATAATCATGTAATAATAAAGAATCTTATTAATTGTAAATTAATACCTGAGGAACAATTGGACTTAGCAAATTATTTATTAAGTATTGCACAATGTAATAATTAGATACATATTAATGTCTATATGATTTCATAGTAATCAACATTATTGTAATATGATTGTAATTAATTATTAATTGTTTCAAAATAAAAATTATAAATTATACTTATACATTAAATTAAGGAGGACAGTATAAATGGCAGAACAGTCTACAGTTCAGAGTCGTAACATGAAAAGACTCAAAGATGAACAACAGGTAAGACAAAGAGCTGGTGTCATCTTTGGTTCAAACACTGAAAAAGGTGCTTTCCACAGTGTGGATGAAGTGTTTGCGAACTCTGTAGATGAAGCTCGTGAAGGCTATGGTAAAAGCATAAGGATTAAAGTTGAGAATCCTACAGAAGATGATTTAAAGGTTGGTGCACATAAGGATGCATATGTAATTACGGTATCTGATGATGGTCGTGGGCTTCCCATGGATTGGAACGCAGACGAGGAAATGTATAACTGGGAACTTGCATTGTGTACACTATACGCATCTGGTAAATATGATGATACACAGTATTCACAATCACTAGGTTTAAATGGTTTAGGATTAACAGCTACTCAGTATGCATCTTCGTTTATGGACGTTTGGTCTACTTATGGTGGAAAGACAAGATATATGCATTTTGAAAAGGGTAGACCAGTTGGAGATATGAAGGTACTTAATCCTGTTAGAGAGGGTACAGGTACTACAATTAGATTCCAGCCTGACCCGGAAGTATTCCCTGCATTAATGTATGTTAAACTTGATGCAAGTATGTTCTTAACACTACTTAATAGTCAAGCTATGCTGCATGCTGGATTAGAGATAATACTTGACCATGTAGACTTTGGACAATCTAAAAGATTCTACTACGAAAATGGTATGTCAGAGTTCGTGGATAAAGTTGTAGAGGATAAAAAGTTATTAGACAAAGCAATTGAGTTCAATGACTTTGCAGAAGGTACAGATTATCCTGAACAAGGAGAAAAGAATTATAGGGTAGATATGCGAATTGCATTTAATTTCTGTAGAGAACATAGTGTAATTCAGGTATACCACAATGGCTCGCACATGTTTGAGGGAGGACGTACTGTAGATGGACTTGAGTATGGTATGACTAAAGCATTTACAGATTGTGCTAGAAACCTTGGTAAGATTAATAGAGCAGATAAGTTCAATTATAAAGATATTGAATCCATGCTGATATGTGTAGCCAGTACAGATGCTCCTGGTAATAGAACACACTTTAAGAATCAGACTAAGGGTGCAATTACTAATCCATTTATTGGTCAAGAGTTCGCACAGTTCGTATATAATAAAGTACGTTACTGGATGGAAAATAACAAAGCTGTAGCAGACAAGGTAATAGCTGAGGCAGTTATAAATAAAAAAGCACGTGAAGAAGGTGCAGAACTTAGTAAAAACATTATTAAAAAATTAGGTAAAACAGTAAGTTTTGGTAATAAACCTAAAGATTTTAAAGATTGTTCAAGTAAGATAGTATCTGAACGTGAATTATATATAGTGGAAGGACGTTCAGCTTTAGGTTCTGTAAAATTAGCTTGTAATCCATTGTTCCAAGGAGTTATTCCTGTACGTGGTAAAATTATTAACTGTCTAAAAGAAAAAATAACCAGAGTACTCAACAATGATATTATTATTGATTTATACAGAGTACTTGGTTGTGGTATGGAAGTAAAGAGTAAATATATTGAGAATCTACCTGAATTTGACCTAAGCAAGTTAAACTGGGGTAAAGTAATAATATGTACAGATGCGGACGTTGATGGTATGCATATTAGATGCTTGCTAATAACAATGTTCTACGTATTGTCACCATCCTTACTTAAGGCGGGCAAAGTTTATATAGCTGAAACACCTTTGTATGAAATAACTTGGAAGAAAGAAACTAGATTTGCATTTGATGATAATGAGAAAGAACTTATTAAGCAGGAATTATACAATTTAGGTGCTAAAGATAATCAGATTAAGATACAGCGTTCTAAAGGTCTTGGTGAAAATGACCCAGAGATGATGTCTGTATCAACTATGAAGCCAGAAACACGTAGATTAATACCTATTGAATATCCTGCAGATGACAGTGAATTAATGACTTACTTCAATGCATTACTCGGAGATGACCTAGAGACAAGAAGAATGCTTATAGATGAATACTTCGATTTGGTTGATGGTAACTTAGATTAATAATAAAATACTAATAAAACGATTTAAGAGGATGTAAATTAACTTACATCCTCTTTTTATGCTTAAAAATTAATTAGTATTAGATTTTTATTTTATTTCAATTTATCAACATTGATACATTAGTAAGGAGAGTATACTATGGGTTTTGAACAATATATGAGACAGGGTAATAATGGTGAAATACAAGTAGCATGTGCAAATTTACCTAATAAAGGTTTTATAGATGCAATTAAGGTTAAGGATATATGCAAATTAAAATTTTTAACAAAACAAGAGAAAGAGAATATAGCACCTGGAAGTCCTGATGTTATGCTTAAACATATTACAGGTGAAATAGAGTATATATCAAGGTCAGACATAAGCAAAAAATATACTGAT
>JAGALE010000251.1 GCA_017625335.1 Lachnospiraceae bacterium | reverse complement strand
GGAAATCATTTGTACTACTCCAGGAATATCATGTTTAATTTTTTCCCAAGTAGCTAATAAGTGTTCTTTAACTGTATCTTTATCTAATCTGAACTGATATACTCTTTTTATACATTCTTGTCTGAACTCTACCCATGTTTGTAACACTTCTAATAAGTTAAGGTCTCTACATCTATCTGCTACTATAACTCTTGTTTTAAATGAAATTTTATGTCTTAAAGGTGTTACCCTACATAATTCTTGAAGTACCTCTCTTGAATTATAACCGGACTTAATTTCAATAACTATTCTAAGACCTTCAAGACCAATTTCATCTCTTACATTCTTAACTCCCTTGAGTTCATTATTTTTCATATGCTCGTCAATAGCATCCATAACATCCTCAGCAGTTGTTGTGTAAGGTATTTCATCAATTATAATCTGATTTGAATATACCTCTACATGTCCACTAATTGTAAAAGAACCTTTACCAGTTGCACATAACTTTTCCAAAGATGCTTCATCTGCATGTAGAAATCCACCTGTTGTAAATTCAGGAGCTCCAAGTACCTTTGCTAACTCACCAGGTGTCTTAATTGTATCATTAAGAATTCCTTGTGTAGCTAAACACACATTCTTCAGTGAGAATGAAGGTATGCTTGAACTTGTACCTACTGCCACACCAGAACTTGTATTTACAAGTATACTAGGAAATTTAACAGGTAATAATGAAGGTTCTGTTTCAGTATCATCAAAGTTTGGAATGAATTCTACTGCATTTTCATGTATACCGTCAAAAATTTCATTACAAATTTTTGCTAATTTAGCCTCTGTATAACGAGGTGCTGAATACTTTAAATCTCTTGAATATACCTTACCAAATGAGCCTTTGCTATCAACGTATGGTACATTCATACCTTCATAGCCAGAGCTCATAAGTACCATGGTTTCATATATACTACTATCGCCATGAGGATGTATACTCATTGTTGCTCCATTAATCTTCTGAGATTTACTACGGTCTCCAGTTAATAGACCTAATTTATACATTGTATACAACAATCTTCTCTGAACTGGTTTTAATCCATCGATAGATGGAATTGCTCTAGATATGATTGTTGATTTTGCATAAGGTAAATAGTTACTTAATAGAAGCTTACTTATCTCCATTACATTTTCTCCTTTTAATTTTTTATTATATTATAATATAATAAAATGCTGGTAAATTGGACTTAACCAAATACCAGCATGTATCTACTTTATTATAACTGTATTATAATTTTAATTTTTGTTGATTATAATATCAATCCACCTATCATCTGCCTATATCTAAGCATCTCTGCCATTTCACCTGTTTCTTGTAGCATATTATAGTAATTAGGTAATTCCTCCCAATGATGAAGACCTATACCATTAGACTCTAAGTCAGAATTCATACAATCTATTGCTTTATTAAATAGTATTTCAAGTATTTCTCCTTGCATATGTGTTAATGTGTAAGAATTATCTGGTGTTGGAATACCAGCCAGAGCTGATAACTCTGCTAATACTTGTTCTTCTAATTCACCAGTGAGTGCATCTCCTAACTTCATGAAAACATTCATTCCAGTATTAGGTGTATATATTAATTCTACACCTATTAAGGTTAATATATCCAAGTCTAGTAAATTAATAGCAGCTGCTACTCCTCCGCAATTTTGAGATAGCTGTCTAATAGCATTGTATTCAGCTATACTATTAGCTAAAAATCCACTATTTTCCCCAGGTAATATCTTAAGATAGAATATTTCATATATTGGTATACTTATTTCTGGGTCTGTGCCTTGCATACCAAGTGATGATGCTACGTCCTCACATCCATCCGTTCCTATCATACTAAATACATCTGATAATTGAATCATTCTATGTACCTCCTATATAATTAAGAATAACAAAACTCTGCAAATTCTATTGAGTCATAGTAATCCAATATAACCCCAAAGTATGCTGTTCTTTTAATTGTTGTTTCTATTATTTCGTATTTGGACTTTTCCTTATCTAAATAATGTATTATCCATGTATGTTCAACCCAAACATTTCCTTGTGTAAATGCAAATCCTGTAGCTATTAAGCAATCTTCTTTGTTGTCATAGAATATATCAATAGCATTATTATGACATTGATGTAATTCTCCCTTGATTAATCTAGCTCCCTTACCATACATAAACTGTCCTTTGGATATTATATCACTCATATACTTATCATTGCTATAATACATCTTGGAGTTTGGTATAAAACTTGATAGTTTATCTTCTAACATATTTAACATTTCTATATCTATACCTTTGTGTATTAATGTTTGCTTAGATTTTTCAACTTCTTTCATTTGCTCACTATCAATATCTTTAGCTTTTATTATTTTTCTAAGCTGATTAGGGTGAAACATTGGTTTACTGTTTAATTTATTATGCATTAAGCTAATACTGAGGGTAAGTTTTTCAAAACTATACCGTTTCCTTTCAAGAATTTTTTACCAGTTCTTTCTATAGTACCTAACATTACATTATTAACTAGTTTTTGCTCACATAATACTGCCAATTGAGCTGTATTCAGTTGTTTAATAGTACCACTGTCTATCTCTTTAACTGAATAACCAAGTAGCTTACCATTCATGTCTAATATCTGATTTATTACAGTAAATTTATATTTATTATTTTCCTGTCTATTTGATTGTACTGTATTAATTTTATCAGTTACTGTTGGTATTTTTATATTAGATGGGTTTATACCTAAATCAGCAGAATTAATCCTAGGTTTCATTTGCTTCTCTACGTTTAAGTTAATGACAGGTGTATTCTTTGCTATACTAGATATATTTATGCTAGGCCTTCTATTATTAGCTCCTAGTTGTTTGAATAATGAGAAATTTTTACTTCCACTTCCCATATGTCTTTTAATAACTGCTTGCATTGGTATTTTAAACATCTTTCTGAACATCTTTGATGATACTATACCCATCTTTTCTCTACATGGATTACCTTGAGAATCTATTGGCATAACTACATAATCACCAGGCTTAACTCTTTTACCCTTAAATGCTCCACTACAATTATTAGGTAATTTAAGTATTTTATATGATTCATTACAATTGCAGTATACTATATAGTCTCTGTCATTCTTAAGAAACATCATCTTTAACTTATTACCATTTGCATCAGTATATTTTTTGCT
>JAGALE010000250.1 GCA_017625335.1 Lachnospiraceae bacterium | reverse complement strand
TTGTTGAATGTTAGTGATGAGATGAAATTAGATGATGACAGACAGAATTTTTGTGAGGAATTGGGTGCCGAAGAATTGTGTTCTTCTTCATTAGACACTTTTGAAGAATTGTATTCTTCTTCGGCAACCGATGCATGTGGAAACAGTCTGCCTTCTGTCAAGAATAGACAAATGACAACTAAGTACGAAGGTCAGCTAAAACTATATGTTTATGCAGCATCGAGAATTTTTGGTGTTGATGAAAAGGATATTACCACAGAGCTTATACATTTATACAAGTAGTATAGTTATAATTTATAATCAAGTACAGTACTGATTTAGGACTGTGCTTGATTTTTTTTGGGGGGGATTTTGTCGAAAATTGCAGAAAACTTTAAATAATCAAGTGAAACGCAGGTTTCGCAAAGAAAACAAAAGTTATTGGTAAATATACAGTAAAAAATTTAGTATAAAAAATAAAATATTATTGACGAAATTACTTTACTACTGTAAAATTCACTCCATAAAAGGCGAAAGCACTGTGTCATAGATGACATAGCGCAATAAAGTGCAAATAAAATAGAGAAACCATAATGAAATCACATTACAGCTTCTCTATTTTATGTATTAACGGTTGGCTAGGTGATAATAAACTCTTGCTATAAATTGACCATTTGTAGGTGTTCCCTTAAGTGGGTTGACACTGTGTCGGAATAACCTGTAGATGCTTTCGGTATTGCCCTGAGTACAGCCTACTTCAATAGCGTGTCTGATACAACGCTCAACTCTTGTAGGTGTAGAATTAAACTGCTCGGCAATAGCCTTGTAAAGCCCTTTGGTTATCTTTCTCATATAGCTTGGGTCTGATAACACCAGCTGCTCCGCGTAGGTGATATACATGAAGCCTAGAAGGCTTGAAGGGATGCCTATATCTAAAAGTACATCCTGAATATCATCTACTTGAACAGCACACATTTCTCCTTGAATCATAATCGATTCCCCCTTTCGTGATGTAATCATATTACGTCGAAGAAGGAAATAAAATATTATAAAAAACATTTTGTGATAAAAAATTGTCAGAATAAAATGTCAAGTTTGACATCAGGAGGTCCCTTATGCTTTGTACCAGAGTTAGAGACATAATGATATCTAAGAATATTACCATACAGCAGCTGGCTGATATGGCTAATCTACCTGTGGAGACTGTTAAGAACATTTATTATGGAAAGACTAATGACCCTAAGGTGTCGACAGTGCTGGCTATAGCTAATGCATTTCAGATAAGCGTAAACTGTCTTATGGGACAGTGTCAGCACACAGCGGAGGAGAGAAACCTACTTCAATACTACAGGCTTTGTGGTGTCCATGGGAAAAGTCTTATTGAGCTTACCGCAAGACATGAGGCTACAGTTTCAAAGAATGAGCGTGAACATACTGATAAACACAAGATACCATGTCTTGTTCCATCAGGTAGAGTAAATCATGGATTTGCCTACACAGATAGCGAGGTAATAGAGGTAAGCACAGTTAAGCCAAATGCATATGTAGCCATAAAAATCGTCAGCAACTCCTACGTTCCGGCATATTGTAAGGGTGATATTCTTCTTTTAGAGGACAGATTTCCGGACCATGGTGAGAGAGCAGTGTTCGTAAGAGATGGTATAGGGTACATCCGTAAGTTTATGGAGGAGGATGGAAAATACATCCTAAGGTGCGTTGCAGGTCACAGAGAGGACATAGTGTTAAAGTCCCTTGACGTAGTAGAATGTGTGGGAACCTGTATAGGAGTGTCGAGAGAGTAAGAAGCATGAAGAATTCTAATGTATAGTGACGATATATCAACAATCCTTTACTAAATCTTCACCATAATTTCATTTACATTTATGCATGTCTTATGTTAAGATATGCAAAACATAGAGCAAACGCTAAACCCTAAAGGGAGTAGTTGCACACATGGGTGTGTCCTGTTATTCGTCATCACGTTCAGGAATATGAACCGGATAATAGGTGATAAAAAATAGTATATAATTTATCAAACAAGACTTTTTGCGCGAAGCAGTGAGCCATGCATATATGAGCTTAATATGACTGTTGTAAGCTTGCTTACATAAAGTCGTATTTAAGCGAAGATGTATACGGCGAACGCCGCGACACTGAGCGTACGTAGTACGCCATGTGTCGGCATGGCACACTACTTCCTGCTGAGAGTCTTTTCTTTTTTGCTCTATGTTGGAAAGGAGAAATGTTTATGAGAGAAGCTTACCAGATTACGAAGGAGGAGCTGCTTAGTGGAATCGATATGAAAACAGGCCTAACCACAAAGCAAGCTCTTACAAAGCTAGATGCGGATGGAGAAAATGTATTAGAAGAAACCAAGAGAAAAAGTGTATGGTCAGTATTCATAGGGCAGTTTGCAGACCTATTGGTAGTAATTCTTATTGTGGCAGCGGTAATTTCCATGGTATCGGGGAATGTGGAAAGTACCATAGTAATATTTGCTGTTATAATACTTAATTCAATCTTAGGAACAGTGCAGTATGTTAAGGCTGAGAAGTCATTAGAATCTCTTAAAGCCTTGTCCTCGCCCCACGTGAAGGTGCTTCGAGACGGGGTGAAGCAAGAGATAGAATCTAAGAATGTAGTTAGGGGAGATTTGGTGCTTCTTGAGGCAGGAGACATGATAGTGGCTGATGGAAGAATCATTAATAATTATTCCCTGCAGGTTAATGAGAGCTCCCTTACAGGAGAATCCTTAAATGTTGACAAGAAGGACATGGAAATTGTGGAGGATATGCCCCTTGGAGACAGAGTAAATATGGTGTACTCAGGAAGTCTTGTGACCTATGGTAGAGCAACTGTTTTGGTGACTGCAACAGGAATGGATACTGAGATGGGTAAGATTGCCCAACTAATGAATCTTACAAGTCAGAAGAAGACACCGCTTCAGAAAAGCTTAGATGACTTCGGTAAGAAGCTTGCTATTATAATAATGATAATTAGCGGCGTTGTATTTGGAATCAGATTGTGGCAGGGGGAGCCAATCCTTGATTCGCTTATGTTTGCAGTAGCCCTTGCAGTGGCAGCTATACCGGAGGCGCTAAGCTCAATTGTAACCATAGTTCAGGCCATGGGAACTAGGAAGATGGCAACGGAAAACGCCATAATTAAGGAGCTAAAGGCAGTGGAATCCTTAGGCTCAGTGTCAGTCATCTGCTCTGATAAGACAGGTACCCTTACCCAGAACAAGATGACAGTTCAGGAGCTTTATATGGATGGGGAATGCATTATGCCTGTGGAGCTTGATTTGGGGAAATCAATTCACAGATACTTCTTATATAATGCCATGCTTAATAATGATTCCTCTCTAAGGGACGGAAAGGGAATCGGAGACCCTACAGAATACTGTCTTCTTACCATGGCTCGTGAGGCTTGCTTTGATGCAAAAGGAATTGATGAAGAGTTCTTCCGTAGCAGTATGGAAAGATTAGAGGAGATTCCATTCGACTCTGACAGAAAGCTGATGAGTAGTAAGTATATGATTCATGGAGTGCCTACAGTATTTACAAAGGGTGCCTTGGATGTGCTTCTTGATAGAACGGTGGAGATACTTACAAGTCAAGGAGTAAGAAAAATTACAGATGAGGATAGAAGAAATATATTAAAGCAAAACGAAGCATTTTCAAAAAATGGACTTAGAGTTTTAGCTTTCGCATACAAGGAATTAGGTAGCGAAGAAAGTCTCATTAAGACAGGAGAAAATAACTATATATTCATAGGACTAGCATCAATGGTGGACCCACCGAGAAAGGAGTCAATGGCTGCCGTTGCAGACGCAAAAAGCGCGGGTATAAAGCCTGTTATGATAACCGGTGACCACAAGGTTACGGCTACAGCTATTGCCAGACAGATAGGAATATATGAGGATGGAGACTTGGCGCTTACCGGTCAGGAGCTAGACAGCCTTACAGATGATGAACTTAATGATATATTAGAAAAGGTTTCTGTCTATGCCAGAGTATCTCCAGAGAATAAGATTCGTATAGTGGATGCATGGCAGAGTAAGGGAAGAATCGTTGCCATGACAGGAGATGGTGTTAATGATGCACCTGCACTTAAGAAGGCGGACATAGGTGTTGCTATGGGAATTACAGGAACTGAGGTTTCAAAGGATGCATCAGCTATGATTTTATCAGATGATAATTTTGCAACTATTATCAAAGCAGTTTTAAACGGTAGAAATGTATATCGAAATATATTAAATGCAATTCAGTTTTTATTATCCGGCAATTTAGCAGCTATATTTGTGGTGCTGTTTTGCTCTATATTTGCACTTCCAACACCATTTGAGCCGGTACACCTTTTGTTCATTAATCTGCTTACAGATTCTCTTCCGGCTTTAGCTATTGGAATGGAGCCTACAGATAGAAGCCTTCTTAAGAACAAGCCTAGAAATCCTAAGCAGGGATTTTTGACAAAGGAATTCGTAACAAAGCTTATGGCTTTTGCTCTTCCAATTGCAGCTTCCACAATAGTAGCATTTTATATGGGGTATGGTGAGTCTGCTATGAAGGCAAGTACTATGGCCTTTGCAACTCTTACCTTGGCAAGATTGTTCCACGGCTTTAACTGTAGAAGCAATAAGTCCATTTTTGAATTGGGACTAAGTAGCAATACTTGGAGCTTGTGGGCCTTTGGTGCAGGAGTATTATTCTTAGGCCTTGTGCTTGCTGTGCCTGCTTTAAGTAAGCTTTTCGTGGTGTCAGGATTAACCACTACTCAGCTTGTGGCAGTGATAGGTCTTGCGCTTGCTCCTACATTTATAATTCAGTTAGGCAGGGTAATAATTGGTTTAATTAAACGAAAAGCTTAACAATAGCAAAAAATGTTCAATAAAAAAACAAAACATTTTCAATAAAAATTAGTTGGTCATTCGTACATTATTATGATAGTATTTATTTCATAATTAAAAAGATAAAAGAAAGATGAGGGGGAAGACTATGTCAGACCAGAATAATCAACAGGGATATGTGCAGGGCGGACAGCCACAGGGCTATCCACAGCAAAATGTTCAGATGAATCAGCAGCCTTACGGCCAGGGTTACCCACAGCAGGGGCAGATGAACCAACAGGGCTATATGCAGGGCGGGCATCCACAGGGCTATCCACAGCAAAATGTACAGATGAATCAGCAGGGTTATGGTCAGGGCTATCCGCAGCAGGGACAGATGAACCAGCAGCCTTACGGCCAGGGCTATCCACAGCAGGCTCAGATGGGACAGAATATGATGCAGGGATATCAGCGTCCTACCGGAGGTGGAAGACCACCACAGCCTAAGAAATCAAAGACAGGACTTATAGTAGGTATAGTTATAGCAGCTATAGCTCTTATAGCGGGAATTATTCTCCTTGTATTTAAGGATAAGATATTTGGGGATGATGAGAAGAAAAAGGAACCGACTACTACTGAATTTACTTATGAGCCTACAGTGACAGATGCAACTACAGAGGAGCCTGATACAGAGGAACCAACTACTGAGATTGCCATAGAAACAACAGGTGGTTACGATACCTACCAGGAAGTGTTAGAGAACTTTTGGGAAGGCTATGAGTATTGTGATAAGGATCAGATTTATTCATGCTTCTACACAGACTATCCGGATTGTGCAAATGATGCAGAAACTATGTATAATTCGTCGCTCAATAATGATGCTGCCATAACTGTTCACTATGATGAGCTTCAAGTTACCTATGAGGATGGTGGCGAGGATGGACTTGTTGATTTTGGTATGGCTGTAATTGATGCAAAAACCTACACAGCAGGTGTACCTATGACTCAGAATGTTAATGGAATAGATTATGAGATTATAGACAAATACGATGGTGTGGTTATGCAGCTTGAGAATGGTAAGTGGTATGTTGCATACCAGAATTCTTTAGGTGCAGACATAATTTCCATAGGTGGAGAGCCGGTTGATAACGGAGGAAGTAATACTGACCCGGGAACAACTACTAACAATGGTGGTTCATCAGATGTAGACGAGACTATGTATCTTGGCTACGGTGACCTTAAGACTATGGGAGACAGCACATGTGGATATGTTGATGTTCCTTCTGATTGGGTTGATTTTTACGAGGCAGGAGGAATTGAAGCTGCAGAGGCAACCTGTCAGATGGCAAGTCCAGATGCCAGTGCAATCATAACAATGTGTGTATTTGACAATGGTATGACAGCATATGATTATGCAAGCGCGTTGTATGATACTATGTTGGCTGATAGTGAAGCAACTGATGTTAAGACAGCGCAGGTGAAAATTGGCGGATATGATGCTTACCAGGTATATGCTACTTATGGTACAGGGTATCTTATTACCTACTCATTTGAGGCAGAGGATGGCAAGCTTCACTATGTGGCAGTAGAGATGCCAGAAAGTATGGCAACTATAGTATTTAATATCGAGGGCACATACAGACTTACAGAATAAAGAATTAATTAACAATATAATATAGAAAATTGATAAAACATAGAATAATGTGGTAAAATAACCATATTATTCTATGTTTTTTGTTATGAGATTTATGAACGGAGGTAAATTATGGGCAGTCAGATAGGAATACCAACTATACTTAAGATAGGAAGTGGAGTGTTAGGTAATATAGGAGCGTATCTAAAAAGCTGTGACTTAGATAACGTTGTTGTTTATTTTGGTAATGGACTTATAGATATGTTTGGAAGTCAGGTTATGAAGTCCTTTGAGGAGGCGGGTGTAAATGTGCTTCAGTATTGTGAGCTTGATACGGTGGATATAGATGATATCATAGACATTGCATTTTCCTTAGATGTTAAGACTCAGGCTGTAATAGGAATTGGCGGAGGAAAGGTAATAGATGCGGCAAAGTATATGGGCTACCTTCGTAAGCTGCCATTTATCAGTGTACCTACATCATCATCTAGTGATGGCTTTTGCTCATCGTCAGCTTCCCTTATAATAGACGGAAGAAGAAACTCAGTACCTGCAAAGCTTGCCTACGGAATTATCGTAGATACCGATGTATTAAAGAGTGCACCGGCTAGATTTTTATATTCGGGTATAGGTGATTTGGTTTCAAAGATTACAGCAATCTATGATTGGCAGTATGAGGAGAAAATGGGATATACAACTGTCAATGATTTCGCTGTCATGGTGGCAAAAAAGGCGGTAAATAGCTTCGTTAGAACACCATTTTCAGATATACATGAGGACCTTTTCCTGAGAGAGTTAGTGGATTCCCTTGCCATGAGTGGTTTGGCTAATGAAATCGCAGGCTCATCCGCCCCTACAAGCGGTAGTGAGCATTTGATTTCACATGCCTTAGATAAGATGCTTGAATGTCCACAGCTTCACGGAGTTCAGGTGGGTATTGCCACCTATATTATGGCAAAGGTTCACGACCATAGATATGTAAGAGTTAACAAGATATTTACAGATACAGGATTTTGGGACTATGTGAAAACCTTAGATTTAAAGAGAGCGGACTATGAAGCTGCAATCGATATGGCACCTTCTATTAAGCCACATAGACATGTTTATCTTCACGAGGAGAAGTACAGGGCTATGGCTAAGGAGCTTCTTTATACTGATGAAATATTAAAGGAAGTGCTGAAATAACAGCTTTTTGAATAAGTAAAACAGGGATAAGCCGAAAAAATTCAATAAAATGAATTTTTTTCGGCTTATCTTTAGTTAAATAGGGTATTTTAGTTGAAAAAAATTCTCAAAAAGTGTAAAATATAAGGGCGTACATTTATTATGTGATATAGAAAATATTATGACTAGAGGTATAGACATGAGTGAGGGTTGTACACATAATTGTGAAACATGTAAGGTAAGTGGTTGTAAGGACAGAACAGCACAAAGCTTAGAGGTTCCTGCAAACCAATTTTCAAATATAAAAAAGGTAATAGCTGTAGTCAGTGGAAAGGGTGGAGTAGGAAAGTCCATGGTTACTTCCTTACTCTCTGTGCTTTCTAGAAGAAGAGGTAATCAAACCGCTATTATTGATGCAGATATTACGGGACCTTCTATTCCGAAAACCTTTAAGGTTGATCAGAAGGCACTTGTGACAGATGAGGCTATATTTCCTGTAGCTACAAAGACAGGTATAGAGATGATATCTATAAATTTGTTATTAGATGATGAGACAAAGCCTGTTATATGGAGAGGACCTATACTTGCCGGAACTGTTAAGCAGTTTTGGAGTGATGTTATGTGGCAGGATGTAGATGTAATGTTTGTGGATTGTCCACCGGGAACAGGCGATGTTCCACTTACAGTATTTCAATCACTTCCTATAGATGGAATTGTGGTTGTAACATCTCCACAGGATTTGGTATCTATGATTGTGGAGAAGGCAGTGAAGATGGCTGAGATGATGAATGTTCCTATCATAGGTATAGTAGAGAATATGTCATATTTTATCTGTGATAAATGTGAGGAAAAGCATTACATTTACGGTGAGAGCAATATAGAAGAGCTTGCTAATAATTATGGGATTCATCAAGTGGCTAAGCTACCTATGGAGAAGAAGCTTAGAGAGATGGTTGATGCCGGTGCTATAGAAGATTTTGAGGGACAGTGGCTGGATAAGCTAATGGACGCCATTGAACAGTGTTAGCAATTTTTAGATATAGAAAGCTTATTATAGAA
>JAGALE010000249.1 GCA_017625335.1 Lachnospiraceae bacterium | reverse complement strand
GGACCAAATATGGCAGTTGCCCTAATTACAACCTTGTATGGTTCGGTGCTTGCTAACTGGATTTGTTCACCGGTAGCCAATAAGCTAACTGGTTTTAATGATTCGGAGATTAAACTTAAAGAGGTTATGATAGAGGGTATTTTGTCAATTCAAGCGGGCGAAAATCCAAGAGTTATAGAAGAGAAGCTTAAATCTTTCTTGTCACCAACTGAAAGAAAAGGCTTTGGTGATGAAGGTGGTGCTTAAATATGGCTAAGAGAAAAGAACAACCACCAGAGGAAGGTTCACCAGCGTGGATGGCCACATTTAGTGATCTTATGAACCTTTTGCTGTGCTTCTTTGTATTACTTTTTGCCAGTTCTACTATGGATGAAGGTAAGATTCAGAAGATAGCAGCATCCTTTGATAATGTAACCTTTAGCGTTATAGATCAGGGTTCTATATCCTTGGTTGAAGGTGGTATGTTGTCAGGTGGTGTAAGTCAGGTTCCTGATGCGCAGGCTGTTTTAACTCAGGCTGGGCAGAATATTGATCCGGATTCCGGCAATGAAGTGACAGCCTCTAAGAATGATGCTGAAAAGCTTTCTGATGAAGAGCTTAAAGCTGAATTGGATAAGCGTGGCGAAGAACAATCAGAGGAAATGTATGAAGAGGTTGTGCAAATGGCCGAATCATATAGTATAGATACTATGATTAGTATTGATTACAACGAACAGTATGTTGAACTTGATTTGAATGGTTCTATATTATTCGAATCGGGATCGGCTCAGATAAAAGAAGATTCAAAGATTTTCCTTCAGAAAATTGCTAGAATACTAACAAAATTCAAGTATTGTATTATTGAAATTGAAGGACATACAGATAATGTTCCAATATATTCTGCACAGTATTCGAGCAATAGAGAGCTTTCATCTGAGAGAGCAAGGAATGTGTACGAATATCTTATGAGTCAGGAAGACTTTATAGATGCTAATATGAAGGTTGCGGGATATGGCGAAAGTAGACCTGTTGCATCTAACTCTACAGAAGAAGGTAGAGCAAAGAATCGTAGAGTATCTATAAAAATATATAATAAGCAAAATTCAAATTAGTAATTAAGAAGGAGCATGTTAGTATCATGAAGAAGAATTTAATTACAGTTCTTATACTTGCATTATGTATTATAAATCTTGCATTTAATATTTTATTGGTGTTTACATTTTTGCCATCTGTTAAGAAGACTAATAAATTAGTTGGCGATATTATGGCAGTGCTTGACCTTGAGATAGCATCTCAAAGCTCGGGTAATAATGGTTTTGATGTTAGTAATTTAGCTCCATTCCAGCTTGAACAGAGTAACCCAATTAATCTTGCTGCTGATGGTTCAGGAGCTCTTCATGTTGTTCAGTATGGTCTAACTATTAATCTTGATAAGACTGCTGCTGATTATTCAGAAGTTTCTACTAACCTTACTAATTCAACATCTCTCGTGTATGATATGGCTAGAAATATCATCGGTAAATATACATATGATCAGGTTATAGATGTTAATGTTCAGAACCAAATTAAAGCCGAGATATTGGCTTCCTTAAAGGAAACATTTAATACAGAGTGTATATATTCAGTTAGCTTCTATAATTGGGTAGCACAGTAATCTATAAATCAGGAGGTGAGAAGCGTGGCAGACGTACTCTCACAAAATGAAATAGACGCTCTATTGAAACAGTTATCTACAGGTGAGCTTGATGTTGATGATATAGAAGAAAACAAAAGTGCTAAGGTTAAAGAATATGATTTTTCCAAGCCTGCAAAGTTTTCAAAAGAGCATCTTAGAACAATTGAAATTATATTTGAGCATTTTGGCAGATTGTTGAGCAGCAACCTCCCTGCATATCTTAGAAAGAATGTACAGATCGAGGTTATGAACTCAGAGGCGGTTATATATTCGGAGTTTTCTAATGCTTTATCGAATCCTGTATTGTTAGGAGTTGTAAATATGGCTCCACTCAAAGGTAATATAATAATAGAAATGGCAACCAATATAGGATATGCCATAATTGATAGACTTTTGGGCGGTTTAGGAGAACCATTAGAAAAAAATAGAGATTTTTCAGAGATTGAATTATCTATTCTAGAAAGAATATTTAATATAATAATAAGTCTGTTAAGAGAACCATGGAAAAATGTTGTTGAAATAGAGCCATACTTAGAGAGAATAGAGACTAATTCTCAGTTTGCTCAAATTATTTCTCCAACAGAAATGATAGCTATTGTAACAATCAATGTTAACATAGGTGGTGTAGAGGGCTTGATGAACATTTGTCTTCCGTTTATAACATTAGAGGATGTAATGGATAAGCTTAATACAAAGTATTGGTTCTCTACTATGCAGAACAAGGATGAATCTAGTTATGCTGATGTTATTGAAACTGCTATTAATAAGGCGTTGATTCCCGTTTCAGCATATCTTGGAAAGAGTCAGATTACAGTTATTGACTTTGTAAATCTTCAGGTTGGAGATATTATAAAGCTAGATAAAAATGTTGAGGATGAGCTTGATGTATATGTTGGAAACATAGTTAAATTCAAAGCTTTACCAGGTTCATTCAGTGACAATTATGCGATTAAAATTACAGAAATATATAGAGAGGAGGAATAAAGAATATGGACGGAATGTTATCTCAGGAAGAGATTAATGCCCTAATCGGTGGTGGTAGTATAAGCACACCATCCCTTGGTGGATCTGAACCACTCTCCGATTCAGAAAGAGACGCATTAGGCGAGATATCCAACATATGTATGGGTACAGCTGCTACAACACTTTATTCCTTGGTTAACCAGAAGGTAGTTATTACCACCCCAGTTGTTAAAATAACAAGGTGGGAGGAACTTACTGCTGATTATGCAAGACCATGCGTTTTTATAAACATATATTATAAAGAGGGTATAGATGGCAATAATGTATTAATTCTCAAAGAAGATGATGTAAAAATAATCACAGATTTAATGATGGGAGGGGATGGATTAAATCCAGCTCCAGAACTTTCGGAACTTCACTTTAGTGCTATATGTGAAGCGATGAATCAGATGATGGGTTCATCAGCCACATCCCTATCGTCAATGCTTAATACTAAGATTGACATAAGTCCACCGGAAGCGGACTTGGTTGATATGGCTGGAGAAATAGATACAACTAAGGTTAGTGACTTTATGGTAAAAGATTTTGCTTGTGTAACCTTTAGGATGACTATAGGAGAACTTGTAGATAGTACCATAATGCAATTATATCCTATAGAGCTTGCCAAGGAGCTGTATAGAAGATTTAGTGGTGAGGATGAGGTTGCTAATACTACATCAGAACCACCTAAAACAGAAAATGCCCCTAAGCAGAATCCAGTGGCTGAATCACAACCTATAATGAATCAAGCTATGATGGGACAGCCTATGATGAATCAACCTATGATGAATCAAGCAATGATGATGCAACCAGATGTTAATGTTCAAAACGTTCAGTTTCAGGCATTCAATCCTATGATGAATCCTGTTACTCAACAAGAAAATATTGAACTTATAATGGATGTACCATTGGAGGTTTCGGTAGTATTAGGAAGGACTAGAAAGTCCATAAAGGAAATACTTGAATTTTCACCAGGAACAATTATAGAACTTGATAAATTGGCCGGAGAAGCTATAGATGTTATGGTTAATCAAAAGCTGGTTGCAAAGGGCGAGGTAGTTGTTATTGAAGAAAGTTTTGGTATAAGAATTACAGAAATCATTAAAGAAAAAATGTAATATACTTTAACATAAAATAAACATAAAGGAGTAAAAGTTATGGCAAAGAGTATTTTAATATGTGATGATGCAGCGTTTATGAGAATGATGATTAAGGACATATTAGTAAAGAATGGTTACAATATCGCAGGTGAGGCAGAAAATGGTCTTAAGGCTGTTGAGAAATATAATGAGACTAAGCCGGATCTTGTTCTTATGGATATAACTATGCCTGAGATGGATGGTATTCAGGCTCTTAAGAAGATTAAGGCATCTGATCCTAATGCTAGTGTAGTTATGTGTTCTGCAATGGGACAGCAGGCTATGGTTATAGAATCAATTCAGTCAGGAGCTAGAGACTTTATTGTTAAGCCTTTCCAACCAGATAGAGTTATAGAGGCAGTAAAGAAGGCTGTTGAGTAATATGAATATTTTATTGTCTGGAAGCATAAGAGATGGTTCCTTATACAATGTTATTTCATTGATACTTATATTTGCTTTTGTTTTATTGCTTGCTTATCTTGCGGCAAAGCTTACGGCTAAGTTACAGGGTAATCCGCTTAATAAAAAAGCGAATATTAAAATAATTGATTCTCTTAGACTTGGTGGTAACAAGTATATTTCTATTATTAAGATTGGCACAAATTATTATGCGCTGGCTTTTGGTAAGGATGAAATTACTCTTATCGATAAAATAGACAAGGATACTATAAGTATTCCCGATAATTTAAAGACAGACTCGGATAATATAAATAATAATGCTGATGAATCAGCGTTTGTTAATGATGCTGATTCTAAAATTACAGATAGAAATGTTACTGATTCGGAAGAGAAAAAGAATTTTAAAGATATTTTGATATCTAATATTAATAAAAATAAATAACAAGATAATATAGAAAAGTAGGTATTTGTATGAAATATAGTAAGTTGCGAAAGATAATATTAATTTTATTGATTCCGCTTGCTCTATCGGTTGTTTTTTCCGGTTCATATACATACGCTTCCAATATTACTCCAGGAACAGATGCTGAAGAGGGACAGGATGAGGCTATTACAGATGATGAAGGATTGTCAGTTGGATTGACATTGAACTCAAATTCTGATGATACGTCTTTGTCTGGAACTCTTCAGATTTTATTGGTAATTACCATTATTTCATTAGCTCCATCGATATTAGTTATGGTGACATCCTTTACTAGGATTATTGTTGTTCTAGGTTTTACGAGGACAGCAATGGGAACTCAATCTTCCCCACCTAATAATGTATTGATAGGGCTCTCGTTATTTTTGACCCTTTTTATTATGAGTCCTGTTTTTTTACAGATCAAAGAAGAGGCTATAGATCCATTGTCTGCTAATGAAATAAGTCAGGAGGAAGCTCTTGATAAATGTGTTGAACCATTGAAAAGCTTTATGCTAGAACAGGTTAGACAGGAAGATTTGAGATTGTTTATGGATATTGCAAAGGTTGATTCTGTTGAAAGTGCAGATGAGTTATCCTTAACAATTGTTATTCCTGCATTTATTATAAGTGAGCTTAGAGCTGCATTTATAATTGGTTTCTTGATTTACATTCCGTTTATTGTAATAGATATGGTTGTTGCGTCAGTTCTTATGTCTATGGGTATGATGATGCTTCCGCCTACAACTATTTCTATGCCATTTAAGATATTATTGTTTATATTAGCTGATGGATGGAATTTGGTTATAGGAGAACTTGTGAATTCGTTTAATTTATGATTAGAGGTGATTTGATTTGACAACAGGACAGGTTGTAGATATTGCTAGTGAAGCTATATGGTTAATAATTGAATGTGCAACGCCTCTTTTGTTGGTATCCCTTATTGTTGGTCTTATAATAAGTATATTTCAGACAGTTACTTCTATTCAAGAACAGACGCTTACATTCGTTCCTAAGATTTTAGTTATGTTTATAATGATAATAATAACTGGCGATTGGCTACTTAATAATATATTATCCTTTATTCAGGATTTGTGGAGTAGGTTCGGTGACTTTGTGAGGTGATAGCATATGGATTTAAGTATTGAAACCCTTAAGCTAGAAGCTTTTTTACTAGTTCTTGTTAGAATAGCTTGCTTTGTAGCTATTGCTCCCATATTCGGACATAAAAGTGTTAATGCAAGGTTAAGAGTGCTTATTGCAGCTTGTATAACCTTGACAGTATTTTCGGCTTTGAATCCTGATATGCCAGAATATGATTCGGTTTTTGGTTTTACATTTCTTATGTTAAAGGAAGCGGCTATTGGTCTCTCTTTAGGCTTTGTGTCAAGTCTTGTAATGGCCATTATTTCTATGTCAGGTGAATTTATTGATAGAGAAATTGGCTTTGCAATGGCTCAATCCTTTGATATTAATTCAGGAATGATGACTACAATAACTGCAAATATGTATGATAAACTAGTTTATTTAATTATTTTAATTACTAATATGCATTTTTATATTCTTAAGGCTATAGTTCGCTTTTTGTAGGCATATTCTTTCTTAATTTCAGCAAGCTTTGCTTTCTTTTCTTCGCTGATTTCTTCCGCTTTTTCGTCTACGCCAAGCTTCGCCTTCGCCATTTTTTCCGC
>JAGALE010000248.1 GCA_017625335.1 Lachnospiraceae bacterium | reverse complement strand
CACCTCTTTTTTATTTGCAATTAATACCACAACTGCAATAATTGACAAAGCTACAATAATAACTGCCACCATTAAAATTGTTTTTTTCTTATTGTTCATATTTATATTTGCTCCCACTGTTCCTGATTAAACCCCACCGAAATATAGTTTTTACTCCTTTGTCTGTCCATAATTATTTCTCCCTAGTAGCATATCTTTATATTATAATTTTAGTGCTAATACCAAATTAGTCAACATTAAGTTAGGCTTTTCGTCTTTTTCATTCGCTTCTTAAATCAAAACAGGCAGCCATCTCTGGCTACCTGTTTGTATTAAAGCTTCTATTTACTTTCCTCTCGTCTTCTTTCCTGAATAAATTTTCTATAATCTCTAGGACTCATCTTGTACTCTTCCTTAAATACACGATTAAAGGTTCTTATACTGTCAAACCCACACTCTAATGAAACCTCGGTAATTGAAAGATTTGTATTCTCCAGATAGGAAACTGCATAATTAAGTCTGGTCTTGTTTATATATTTGCAAAAGCTACAATGAAATGTTTTAGCGAATATACGGGATAAAACAAATTTGTTTACTCCCAATTCGAGTGCCATTTTGTCCAGACATATACTCTCCCTGAAATTTGCTGCCACATAGGAAACCACATTGTAAATCAAATCATCATCCTTAACCAATTCCTTCTCTACTAATTTTACTGTGGTTACCACATACGCCAATATCATCTGTGCATAAGCGTGACTCATGGTGAAGTTGACTGCTTGTGCTTTTGTGAGCATTTTTATCGCTGACACAATGTCATCTTGCAACTTATTCTTTGGAATAACCGGATTTTCCGGGCAATACCTCTTTAAGTCCTCTTGTAGTCCTACCAACAAAGAAGGCTCAATAAATAGGTATATGGCTTTGTTTGTACCTTCTGTAAATACCTGATAGTGATGCACCATATTAGGAAATACTATCCCCAAATCCCCTTCATCCATATGATAAAGCTCTTTTCCAACACCTAGCTCCACACTTCCCTTAGTAACATACACCACCTCAATCGCCTCATGCAAATGAGGTGGCACATGCACAGAGTTTTTGTATTCATAGGATATTTCTTTGTTTTTCGTCTCGTAGGTTGGGTACATGACTAAACTCCTATCCAAAAACTTTCAAAAAATAATTACAAAGCAGATATAAATCTCATAAAGGCTTCCTGTCCTTCTTCTGTGCGCTTATATACTCCTGCACACTCTAATACCTGAACGAAAACCTTTGCGATTTCATCCTTTATAATTTGATGAACATTTTCAGTGGTAATAGAATAATTATCTCTCCACTCATCCACCCAGTCAGCGTGCTTTTCTATTTCATCTATAGCGTGAATATCCTTACCCGCCACAATTGCTTCAGCAAGCAGCTGCATCTCACTCTTTAACCTTGCAGGTAGTACTGCAAGTCCCATTACCTCTATTAGCCCTATATTTTCCTTCTTGATGTGATGAAGCTTCTCATTAGGATGATACACTCCCCAAGGGCACTCCTCAGTGGTTATATTATTACGAAGCACCAAATCCATCTCATACATATTGCCATTCATTCTGGCAATTGGTGTAATAGTATTGTGAGGTTCTCCGTTAGTCTGGCTATAGACAAATGCATCCTCATCTGTATAGCTACGCCACTTGTTTAATATATGGTCAGAAGCTTCAACTATTCTATCAGGATTCTCA
The DNA here is from genome assembly GCA_017625335.1 of Lachnospiraceae bacterium. Classification (GTDB taxonomy): domain Bacteria; phylum Bacillota; class Clostridia; order Lachnospirales; family Lachnospiraceae; genus Coprococcus_C. Next base: position 4,731 of record JAGALE010000248.1, on the reverse strand, counting down.
CTTTGTAATCTTATAACTGACATAGGCCACTTAACTATGCCTGCTGTCACATCCTCATAGCCTTTTATATAAAACTTAAACTCATAAGGTGCCTTAGCCATGGCAAATGTATAAGAACCACCCTGAAAGTGGTCGTGACTAAGTATTGAACCACCTACTATAGGAAGGTCTGCATTTGAACCAACTATGTAGTGTGGGAACTGTCTCACAAAGTCTAAGAGCTTGCCAAACAAAGCTCTATCTATCTTCATAGGAGTATGCTCCTTGTTAAATACTATACAGTGCTCGTTATAGTATACATATGGGGAATACTGGAAGTAGTAATCACACCCAGAAAGCTGCACAGGAATAATTCTATGATTTTGTCTGGCCGGATGTGAAAAATGACCTGCATATCCCTCATTTTCCTCACAAAGCAAGCATTTTGGATAATCATTTTTCTTGGCAGCTGCTGCCTTAGCTATATCTCTAGGATCCTTCTCTGGCTTAGAAAGATTAATTGTAATATCAATCTGTCCATACTCTGTATCAGTTGTCCACTTTTCATCCTTAATTATTCTATCTCTTCTGATATAATTCGTGTCCTGACTAAGCTTGTAATAGTAATCAGTGGCTAACTTAGGATTCTCATTATAAAGCTTCTTAAAGCTTTCTCTAACCTGTGACGGCATAGGAGTTATTAATCCCATGATTTTTGTATCAAATAAATCCTTAGAGGTTATGGTGTCATCCTCCATAAGGCCCTGCTTTAAAGCATATTCCATTATGTCAGACAAAATAAGATGAACTGGTCTAACCTTTTCCTCACTCCAGACAAACTCCTTCTTGTCAAATAGCTCTAGCAATCTATTAATTACATACACCCTGTCATCACATGAGATAAGTCCATTTTCCATACCATAGCTTACTAATTCTGATATTAGCTTATCCATAACAAAACCCTCCTTATACTAATAACCATTTGGATGATTTTCATGCCACTTCCATGCTGTTTCAATTATTGTGTGTAAATCTGCGTATTTTGGATTCCATCCTAATATGTCCTTTGCCTTCTGGCTTGATGCTATAAGAGTGGATGGATCTCCAGCCCTTCTAGGCTCCTCCTTAGCAGGTATCGGATGCTTTGTAACCTGGCGTGCTACATCTATTACCTCTTTTACAGTGAAGCCAACTCCATTTCCAAGGTTAAATATATCGCTGTTTCCACCCTTTGCAAGATACTCCATGGCAAGAATATGTGCCTGAGCCAAATCATTTACATGAATGTAATCTCTCACGCAGGTTCCGTCCTTAGTGTCATAGTCATTTCCAAACACTGATATATATTCTCTCTTTCCATTTGGCACCTGCAATATAAGAGGAATCAAATGTGTCTCTGGATTATGGGCTTCACCTATTTTTCCGTTTGGATGAGCACCGCAAGCATTAAAGTATCTAAGAGATACATATCTTAGATTGTGAGCCAGAGAAGTCCACTTAAACATCTTCTCCATGGAAAGCTTTGTCTCTCCATAGCAATTAGTAGGTAATGTTCTGTCAGTTTCCATTATAGGAATGCTCTCTGGCTCTCCATATGTAGCAGCAGTTGACGAAAATACAATCTTATCGATTCCATGCTCTACCATACTCTCAAGCAAAACCTCTGTTCCACATAAATTATTATTGTAATACTTAAGTGGATTGGTCATACTCTCACCTACCTGAGAGCTTGCTGCAAAATGTATAACTCCATCTATCTTCTCCTTTGAAAACACCTCATCTAAGAATTTTCTATCACGAATATCCCCCTGATAAAATTTTGCCTCAGGATGAACTGCTTCCTTAAAACCAGTCAAAAGATTATCAACTACTACAACCTGATGACCTGCATCTATAAGCTCGTAAACTGTATGTGAGCCGATATAACCTGCTCCGCCTAATACCAAAATATTCATAACTTATACCCTCCTATTCAATCACCTTAATACCACCATATTTCCTGATTCTTAAAGCCTTACATGAGCCCTCTCCGAAAATAGCATCCATCTGCATCTTATAAGGCAGTACCATATCATTTTTCACAAACGCCTGTATAGTACCTGCAAAGCCACCACCATGAACTCTGCTTACACCGTTTGATTTCAGTGTTATATCGCTCATCAAAAGTGCCACTGATATATTCTGATTTGTCACATCACAATTCGCATATACATTCTGCAGGTATTTAAATGAGGAATCACCTGAAGCCTTTACGGTATCTAAAAACACTCCCATTTCTCCCTGCTTAAGGGCATCTACTTCCTTTTTTACTCTCTCATTTTCCTCAAAGAAATGCATAGCTCTTAATACACTTCTATCCCCAAGCTTTTCCCTTAAGGCTGGTATTGACTTTATCACATCCAGTTGCTCTACTTCACGAAGAACTGACTTACCAAAATAGGATGCTACTGCTTTCATCTCCTGTGGTATCGCCGCATATTCATAGGTTAAATCCGCGTGAGACCCCTTTGTATCTGTTATACATAAGCTATATCCATAATCACTCATATTAAAATCAAGCTTCTCAACCTGTGGGTTCATAGGATCCTCAAAGTCTATATGCACCAGATTACCTACTGAACAAGCCATTTGATCCATAAGTCCACATGGTTTTCCAAAGTACACATTCTCTGCATACTGGCCTATAATAGCAATTTCAATGGCTGATATGCTCATATTATTAAATAATCCTGATAAAATAGTTCCAACTAAGGTTTCAAATGCCGCAGATGAGGAAAGTCCTGCACCAATTAACACATCACTGGTAGCGTAAGCACAAAATCCTCCAACCTTATAGCCTCTTTCTACAAAGCCCGCAACAACACCCTTAATTAAAGCCTTTGTGGTTTCCTTCTCCTCTTCCTTAATTTTCAGATCATCTATGGAGATTACAACCTCATCATAGTCATCAGAGATGATTTTGATTAACCCACCCTCAGTTTTTCTTGCTACGCCTATGGTATCAAGATTAATTGATGCAGCCAGAACCTCTCCGTGCTGATGGTCGGTGTGATTTCCACCCACCTCACTTCTACCTGGAGCACTGTAAAGCTCTGCCTCGCCAGCTCCGTAAGAGTACTCAAAGTGCTTGATTGCTTCAACATAACGATTTCTCTGATAATCAAGCATTCCCTCATCCACATATATATCAATTAGCTTTTCGTCAAGCTCTCCTGCCTGAATTCTTTCAATCATAACCTCTGTATTCATATTGACACCCCTTTTTTATTCTAAGAAATCACAAATGAATATGTGATATCTTCCTCTGCACTAATATGATAATCAGCTTCAACATCGCTACCCCAGCTGTCTATTCCACCTACTCCTCTCACTGCTCCATAAACACAAAGAACAGTTCTTCTTGCAGGCGGTAGCTCCTCATGGTGCATAGCATTTTCTATCTCGCTGGCAGTATATGGCAGACAGGAAAATGCAAATGGCTTATCTGCCTTCTCAATTTTAAGCACCTGCTTACTATTATCCTTTCTGCTATTGTTAAGGCTTGTGTGTCTGGTTATCTCAACCCAATCAGTTTCCATTCTCATGCCACATTCCTGTGGTACAAGGTATGGTGTAAGGCTTAAATCATCCACCTCATATACCCCATGTGTTGCGCCTGCCATTCTATCCGGATATGTCTCTCCTGAGAGACCTTCATACATATATTTATCAGCTAATGTTGGCATAATAAATCTTAATCCGAATACAGGCAACTGTGGCAAGCCCTTCACACCCTTATAGGATACCTTCACTGTGATACAACCCTTACTGTCCACATCATATATTACTTCTACTGTAGTTGCCGGTGTTGTAACAGTTTTATATTCAAATTTCACTACCACGTTATCCGCTGGAACATCTCCACCGTATCTGTTATTGTCCGGAGCACAAGGCTTTCCCTGTGACACTCCGTCTGTAATAACCTCCACATTAGTACAGCCTATAAACATATCTGCTGCCAGCCAACTACCACTCTTTATGTGAAAGCTACTTCCTCTGTCATTATCTGTAAGAGCTCTCCAAAATGTAGGCTTAGGACAACGGTACAACCACTCGTAACCATTTTTCATAATGGATTCAAGTCCTCCCTGTGAGTAGGAGAAGATATAATCAAAGCCTTCTCCGTATACGCCCAATGTATAGTCCCCATATACAATTCTTAATGCTTTAAATGTACAACCCATAATAATACCTCACTTCCTGCATAGCTGGTTTTTCCCTTCTATCTGCAAAAACAATACCGTTCCCTGAAAACTCATAATCAGATGGTCTGTCGTCAAAATCTCCACCGTATCTTAAAACATCTCTTCCTGTAAGCTCATCCTTTACAAATAACGCCTGGTCTATGAAATCCCATATAAATCCGCCCTGATACATCTCGTATTTGTCTATGAGCTTCATATATGTACCCAGACCTCCCATTGAGTTACCCATATCATGCATAAACTCACACAGGATGTAAGGCTTCTTGGCACTATTAATAAGATAATCCTCTACCTCACTTGGCTTTGCATACATACGACTTTCCATGTCAGATATAGTTTCCTCATAAGCTCTGTTGTAGAAGGAGCTTTCATAATGAACTAATCTTCCATCATTCTTATCCTTAAAATACTTATTCATTGCCTCTATATCATCACCTGCATAGGACTCATTTCCCAATGACCAGAACAATATAGATGTGTGATTTTTAAATGTCTCAAAGTTATTTCT
>JAGALE010000247.1 GCA_017625335.1 Lachnospiraceae bacterium | reverse complement strand
CATTTACATTTAGGCTATTAGAAACTAACGATAAACCCCCCTAATGCTGCTATCATTAAATTTTTAAGTTTATTCATTCTCATACAATCAACCTTCCTAACAATTATATGTTGAATTAACATCAAATTCACAACCATAATAATTAAATATTCTTTTGTTATATTAATGTATCATTATATGTATATACATATTAAAAATAAATATGTAAAGTATACTTTACATATGTTGTATACAGTTACATATTTATTTTACTAGCGTTATTTTTATTATTTATAATTATTTACTTTTTCTGTGGTATCTTCACTTTTTTCTGCTTCAACCTCTGTTACTTCCATGACCTCAGGTGATTCCAATGTTGACTTGTTTTCAGTTGTTGTAACTATATCTCTAAGTTTCTGCTGTTTAACCTCATCAGGTGCACCTTCATGTACGTAAGTATCACTACCCTCAAAGTCTGAGAAATATACACCACATTGGTATACTAATTTACCTTCTGTTAATACCCTATACCAACCGTTCTCTACACATCTTGCAACTATATGTGCTTTTGTTCCAGCAGGTACACTTCTTAATATTCTAAAGTCTGTACTTGGACCTGTACGTACATTTAAGAAATAACAATGGTCAACTTGCATCCACTTATCGCAAGGTTCAAATGTAAATTGTTCTGCTATTGCATATGCTTCTGCTATTTCTTCATCTGTCATGTCTAACTCATATCCAAACTCATCAAATAAATCATCGAGGTTTGTAACATCTACTACTTCTTCTACCACAACTCCACCAATGCTTTGCTCATTTTTAACTACCTCTACTTCCTCAATTATATATAAGCTTTCTCCAGCATTAGCTCCTGTCTTAGCATTTACCACATAGTCGTCTCTATTTTGAACTGCCTCATATGTCTCTACCATAAGTGTTATCAATTCTCCACCACTTATTGCTTGATTCCATCTTGTCTCACTACTTAATATTCCAAGGTTATTTGCTAATGCCAATGCATTATATAATGTTTCAGGTGCACCATCCTCAGAATTCTGTAAACAGTATTCTAATTCGTATGATTCCCATGCATGTTTTCCTTCGAATCCTAATTCTTTAGCAACGTTGCCTGCGTTTTTGCAGTCTGATAAATTTCCTTTACCATTCATATTAGCTAATTCTTCAGGAAAATATCTATGCATTAGCATGTAAATTGCTTCTGCTCTTGTCATTGGACTATTATATGTATCGTAATTTAATCCTTTATTTTCGTATTTTAAGTAGCTATCTTGTGTTACCCCATAGGCTAATAGGTTGTAATCATTTTTACTAACTGCATTCTCAAAATCTGGATTTATTTCTGTGTAAATTACAGGTGTATCCCCTCTATATATTGCTGACATTACCTGTGCTCTGCTAAGTATATCAAATAAACCAGATGTTCCATCACTATTAGTTGGTAATAGATTAAAATAAGCGTTTATTGATGCTATAATACCTGTACTTTCATTAGTTATATCGCTAAATTGTGTTATAGCTGCTTGAGCTAATTCACTTTTTACATTGCCATCTGACCAGTATTCTTTTACAAATACTTTATTCTGAAATGTATTATATAACACATTATTGCCGGCCCAGTTACCGTTTAAGTCTACATACAATGGTCCATTCTTTGAACCCATGTCAAATATAACTATCTGAAATTTATCATCCCATGTTTTTCTTATATCCTTGAATGTATCTAATTGGTCTAATTCAGTCCATTCAAAATTATCTATGTTATTATCTTCAACAGTTCCCTGTACAGATAATTTTATCTCTTGATTATTATTTATAGCTTGAGTCATCTCGGATTCTAGAGATGAGCATCCAGACATTGTTAGTACTAATGTAGATGCAAGTAGTAATTTTAATATGCTTTTTTGTTTCATACTTAGTGTATCCTCCAATTAAAAATTTTGTTATAAAAATAGTAATTAAATCTTAAATTCATTTAGATTAGAGCAGAAAAAAAGGACATCCACTGGGGTGTGGGTGTCCTCATTTTTATTATCTCTTTTCTAAAATTTCTTGTTGTTTATATTGTAATAGCCTAATTTCTAAATCTTTAGGAATACTCTTACCAGATAATATTAATAATCTAGCATTTTCTCTATCTACTTCCTTCTCGGATTTATAACCCTCTCCTTCTGATGTATCAAAATCTCCATATGGTATTCCATAATAATCATATTTTTGAAATT
>JAGALE010000246.1 GCA_017625335.1 Lachnospiraceae bacterium | reverse complement strand
TCCACAATGCAATATTCCAACTCTATCTGCCCTACAGTTTGTGCACTCATAGTTTTCAATACCAGGACCTCTGTCTTGCTCAACTTCATGACTGTAATATACTACATCTTGTTCTCCCATTTCATCTGTCTCCTAAATTTCTACTATGTTTGGCTCATATAATAAATATGGAGCTATGTATCTCTTATGATTTTTTATATAATCTGCATTATCTTTAATCTTATCAAGTGCTGCTGATTTAATATTAGGTTTTAATACTAATTTATCATATTCATCCCAATAACCTATGATGCTTGTTTCTCCACCAACACTGCAATATACATATGTACTATCTATAGCTACTGATGCGTTTCCCTGTTTAACCACTATTGGTTTGATAATACCATAGTCATTAATACTAATCATTTTCTTATCATACTTATTATTCTTTGCTTGCATTTCCATTTGACTAAGTCTAAATTTACTTATATAATCTGTAATAGGAAGTTTTACTGTTGAATTTCCAGTTGCAGATGCTACAGAAAATCCTATTGTACACTCAATCTTATGATTTTCCTTGTTTGTTACCCATTTCAAGTATGCTATTTCTGCATCTTTCTTCTTTTCTGTAACTCCATCTACTGTATAATCTATACTACACTGTGTACGTGGTTTGAATGGTAATATAATTAGCTTGTTTGAGTTAAGCTTTTTAATTTTATCAGTTATTTCTTTAGTTTCTTCAGATGACATGTTTACATATTTACAATATGCACTAACTATCTGAAATGCTGTTTTATCATATAATCTTCTGAATTTATCTGATGCATCCAATGATGTATTTATATCAGTTAATAACCAACTTGGTGATTTTAAGTCATATAATTGATGCCCATATACTACTAAGTCAGGTTTATCCCCTTTTTTCCTACTTGAATACTCACCTATCCTAGTTTCAATCATATCAGCTTTGGTTATAAAGTTAACTAATGCTCTACCTGCATGTAATATACAAACCTTATTACATGCATCCAATCCTTTACAGTTACTACAAGTTCCTGATGTCAATCCAATATCCATGTTAGTCGCTCCTTATTTAGTATTTATTATAAATAGCCAAAGCATCAATAATTTCGGTCACAACTGTGTCAGCACTGAGCCATTTATCAACACCCAGTGCTTTTAAATCTTCAACCTCATTAAAGTCTGTAGCTATCATGTGATTCCCGTTTGATATATAGTCTATAGAAAATATGGGTATTCCTATTAACCTATTGTATTCAGGTGTAGATTCTCTCAAATCAATAAGTTTACCCATATTCAAAGATATAGGTTCTTCTTTTTTAAAGTATAGTGTAAATCTTCGTTTACCTATTTGTAAGAATTTTAATGTTATGTTATGGTCAGACTGATAATACTTACTTGCCATATAATTACTATATAGAAGCTGTGCTTCATCTACACTCATTATCTTCTTACCATTGCCATGATGTGCTATTGGGTCAGTATAAACAACTATTGGTGAGTCGTCTCTAAAGAAGCTGCTTACCTGTTTTATCTCCAGCGTTTTTATACCTATATTTCTTAGATATTTAAGTGCTGTTCCCCTCTGTTTGGATTCTCTAAGGTATCTATTATATGTAATACTACAAGATTCACTGTTTAACACATCATAATAATCATTAAAATCAGATTTTATATGTAGCATGCTCATTAATATTTACCTTTCCTTAGCTTATATTAGAATCAATAAATGTATTTAACTCCAATATATTATCTTTACAATTGTTATATTTATCTTCATCAACATAAATAATGTTGGCAGTATTTACAGATGGTGATTCTCTAATTACATTTAATAATCCACCTAATTCATCGTCTGTACCTTCTGCTAGTATAATATAACCACTTTCTGTTTTACTTGCTATAACTCCAAATTTACCTGCCATAACTAGTCATCTCCATCTTCAAATAATCCATCTCCTATTGCATTAGATAATGATGCCAATGATAAATCTATTTCACTATCAGATATTATCTCTGTACGATTATCTTCTTCTGTACTTAAGTCTCTACCAACTAATTTAAGTGCTTCTTCTATAATACTGTACTGCTTAGGCGAACATTTTGTGTAATTATTTCTTTTTAATGTGTCTATTATCGTATATGCAAAATGATTATGATTAATCTTACCACTTGTACGTTCAGATAATAACAATGCACACTTCTTTTTCAAATCTTCATTTACAGTAGCTGGTTGGTTATTTTTACCTCTATCTAATGCATATTCTTCATATATTTCTCGTAATGAAGATATTTCTAAAGGTGATAATTCTTGTTTATTTTTATACATCTTTAT
>JAGALE010000245.1 GCA_017625335.1 Lachnospiraceae bacterium | reverse complement strand
TTGATGCAGAAATTAAACCATAGATTGAGTGCAATTTATTTATACGGTTGATATAATTATAAGTACTTTGACTGATATATATGATGGTAAGCAGGTTATTGTCAGCAGTAGGGATATCGTTGAAAAAATAATAAGATCTCGTACTTATAATACAAAATAGATATAAATAAAAAGATGCAACTGTAAACATACAGCTTGCATCTTTTTATTTGGGGGTGAATACGGACATCGATATCTAAGGAATTAGATGATAGGCTAAGGCTATAGATAATCTATGTTATGGAATGAGGTCTGTGACATAACATGGATTTACATATTATAGCAAACAAGGAGGAAATCAACCATGAGTAATGATGAGAGAATTAGAGAAGGTAAGCTGGAGTTTTATTATGTGAAGAAAGGAGGAGAGAGACTAGAACCGGTGGTTTTATCTCTTAAGGGAGATGATAACCTTAAGGAAAATGTTAAGTCTGCTATAAAGAAATTTCGCGGTAAAAATTATGTGTATCCCAAGAACAGCGGAGCGTATGGGGAACAGTACAAGGATCTGTTACCTGCTGAGGTTGTGGGCTTTCAGGTATATATTGATGGTGAGCTAATAAGCCCTGCCTGCAACGGAAATAAAGAAACCTTTGAACATGTAGACATTAGAAGGGCTGTCAGTGAGATACTTAAGACAGATGCAGCTGTGGAGGTGACAAGACTTAACATTGCAGGTAAGGAATATAGGGATATTAAGGATATCCGAAATCACAAGAATCGAATCTGCTTTGATGCTTTGGAGAGAGATGATGATAAGCAGGAGCAGGTTACTGCCTGTGTACCTATAGATATCTCAAAATACAGTAGTAGAATAGTAACGGAATCCATAGGAGAGGGCTTGTATATACTAAAGAGCAGTGATGTTGACTTGGATATATATGAGATGGCAAATAGTAGTATTCATAGGCTTGTTGACCCTCGATATAATGAGAAGGTTTGCTTAGGTGAATTCAAGCAAGAGTATGTAGCATATGTGGATTTGTTTTATGGTCAGCACAATGGTAGGAGGGGTGTGTTTTTTTACTACCAAGGAAAGCTATACAGTAAGTACTCTGCCGAGAAGGTAACTGATTACAGATATAAGCTTTATTACTCAGACATAAGAAAGAGTTTTGAATATTGTGGAAGCTATGGATGCTACGGAAACAGCCTTGATAGATGTATAGCATCTGACAATCTTCTAAAGGAAAATATATCCTTTAATTTGGAAAGAGAGAAAGAGGAGCTTTTCGATGAGAGAATACTAGAGGATAGAGAGGTAATGAGCTACCTTGATTCAGTGGTTGTGGTTGACAAAGAGAGAACAGACCACTTTGTGGAGTGGATGCAGAAGAATATTATAAGAGACCTACAGTGTCCTCCAGAAGGGCACATATATTTAGGGGAATTAACTCCGTTTCATAAGATTGTCCAGAAATATACCATAAGCTCCAATGAGTTTGTTATGGATAATCATAACAGCCAGTATATAGTGGCTATAAGAGAAAACAAGGGTGACATACATACAGATTATTCTTCTTTTGACTGGGCAGATTATGGCAGATTTAGATATGAACTGGATGAGGATGGCAGACATACTTACCTGTGGCTTGCTGCAAAGCCAGAAGACTATGTACTAAGCTATGACAGTTTAAATGTAAGCTTTTCCAATTTGATGACCATAGCTGCTATTAGAGAAATAATTGATGGTATGGGAAAGCCAGAGGATACATATCTCCGAAGTGTAACTGGCTGGGGTTGGCGTAACAAGGACAAAATCATTTCAATTATAGAATACATTGACCGCTATCCTGAGGTTAAAGCTTATCTGGAGAAAAAGAGCATATCCAGTCATGGTATGAATGACTATATCATCAGAAGAGACCTTTATAGAGAGCATGAGATTGTGGATGATGTAATTGTCAGACAGGTTGGTGAAATGTTAAATGGAATTAAGCAGGACAACAGGCTGCCTAATATAGCATTATTAGGTCCGGAGGGCTCAGGTAAGAACACCCTGGCTAAGAGGCTGGTGAAGGTGTTTGGTGATGTCTATGGTCAGATAGAGCTGATTATAAAGAATGCTTCCGATTTGAAGGGAGCATATGTGGGTCATACCTCAGCCAGAATATTTGACATGCTTAAGGAGGCAGATGAAAAGAATCAGGTGATTCTTCTTAATGAAGCCTATAACGTAGATGAGGATTCCTTTGGTAAGGAGGCTCTGGCAATTATACTGTCTGCAATGTCTGGCGATAGAAGGGTTATAGAAAAGCCTTCGGTGAATAACGAGCCTGCTGAAAGCTATCAGCTTAAGAATACACCTTGTATCTGGATTTCTGGAGATGAGGATAAGCTTAGGCATATGCTATCCAAGAATATTGGACTATACAGAAGTATGAC
>JAGALE010000244.1 GCA_017625335.1 Lachnospiraceae bacterium | reverse complement strand
TGTACAATGTCCTTCACACTTACACACATTTCTCATTTTCATAATTTCAAACCATTTAACTTATATGCACCACACAATTTTGACCTACCCTCTTTATCAGGCGATGTGACTGCAAATGTTTTATCATTGTCATTATAATTTAATTTGTCTATACTATCATAACCTATATTATGCACCTTACAAAATGTTATAATGGCTTCTTTTGGACTTCTAGACATTATAACTGCAAAATCAGGTTGTATATTAACATTCATACTTGTAACTGTATACCTTTTACTCATTTTATTATTTCTTTCCTTAATGTATTATTTATATTTAGACAGTGATTCTAATACATTCACACCACCGTTATCGTTGTAATCTTGCTGAAACTTATCTAAATTCTCAAGTGTATCCACTAACCAATCTATATTCAACATTTCAACAGATGCTTGTAAAGGGTCTCTAAATCTATCTGCTCTTGCAATGTCATGTTTGATATTCATTATGGTTAATGCCCATTCATTCACTGACCCGAATTTTTCTACATTGCATGTATCATTAAATTCCCAAGGTAATTCTGTGAAATATATAAAGTCTGACCAATCATAATATCTTTGTATCTTTACATATTCATCAGGTATTTCAAATTCCATTGCTATACTATTTTCGTCAAATTTTGCTCCACCATAGTTTACATTATGTCCTACTACACCTAAGAATATTGGTGTACTTTCCCACCTAAAGTATGTCTGCATAAATCTATATGGTTTTACCAAATTTTCACTTACGTATTCTTCTGTTGCCCTGTATATTCCGTCTTTTCTTAGTCTTTTATACACATCCTTATGCTGTACTGTTATAACTCTCATAGTATAATATTTATATCAAGTGTAATTATAGTTACACTTTATGTTCCTCCTTATAATAATGTAGTCTACCCTAACACTGTAGTAATGATTTTAGTAACTTCAATAAGTCCTATCAATTTATTGTCCACATTTAAAAAATGTGATATTATGCTATCCTTAGTTTTTAGTATATTGTTGTTTGGAATAATATTCTCGGTATCACACTTAATTATTGTGTAAGCTTCGTCTATTTCAAAAGCTGCGTTTATTCCTAGTATATTACAAATAACTAACAACTTATTATCTACATTATTACTGTTTGTATGAAACATATATTCGTCAAGACTAACTACTGGAATTACATTGTCTCTATGTTGAATCATACTATGCACATATTTAATATCGTCCACTGTTGAATGTTTAACTATATTTTCTTCTACACTGGATACGTATTTTGTATCTACTCCAAAGTAACAATCATTAACCTTAAATGCTAGAATCTCTTTACTGTCTGTCATATCAAAGTTCTCCTAATAAAATATTTTACTACCATTTATTGTCAATGCTGTAACTCAAGGATTTATATTACAATTAATCAATGTCTTTACACTGCTTTATTATGTCACTAATTGACCTACTTTTGCCTTCTTTATCCATTAATTCTCCCAATTTATTAAAATACATGCAGTGTCTAATTTTAGATTTGAACTCTTTTATATCCATGTGTATATTATTTATTTCTACTTCTGCTTTTGCTCTTGCTATCCTGTTACCTATAAACTCAAATCTTGTATCCTTGTTATTTTTTACATTGTTATTTTTTAATTCTAACAATAACTCTCTATATAAAATGAGTTCGTCTATATCTTTAATGTATTTATCTATACTCTTATTAAATCTATCATTTTTACCAAATGACCTAAATATTATCTTGAGTATTGATAATATCCATGACAACAAGTATATTATGCAACATATAAATAAAAATGCTGTCATAACATTTCTACTTAATGATACACCGTCGATTTGTCCAGGTGCTATAGAATATCTATTTATGATATCTGATACACCATTGAATGTGTATACAACTTTTCCTACAATCATACTATTATTAATCTCTATACTATCTGCACTTTCATTTGCATCTCCCTTAGTATGAATGATTAATTCTCCATCTTCATTGGTCGTCTTTTCTATGACTCTATGCACTATATCTTGTGAATAATTGAAACATACTATATCCCCAATGTTTATATCATTAATATCACATAGCTCAATTATATTAATACTATTGATTCTTATGTTTGGTTCCATGCTACCTGTTACAACTATTCTTGCTGTATATCCAAATAAATTCCTATGTTTATTAGATAACAAGCCTATGAACGCATAGGTTATTGTCATCATAATAACAAAATAAAGTAATAACTTAATTATACCTTTGCTTGTCTTATTTTTTGTTGCCCTACTATTACTCATAATACAAATGACCTTAAGTATTACACTTAAGGTCAATGCCTCCTTTCAATTATACAGTGTAATCTTTAGAATTATAGTAATATTTACTATTTATATCTAATATATTAGACTGTATAAAGTCTCTGTATCTAGTTGCTACATCTTGACTATCAACTAGCTCTAAAATTGTATCATTATTTCCGCCCTTTTTATCTTTAAATAATCCTAAAGCTTCTAATATAAATATGCTTGGTGCACCGTATGTAAGTACCAATAAATTTTCCTTTGCTCTAGTATTACCTACATAAAATAACCTACGTTCTTCATCAAGGTTTTCAAATATATCATGCACTGATATGCCATCTTCTATCATGTTATGTATGCCGTCAAATGATGGTTGTGATACATTATCACATGCAAACATGATAACATCTTTCCACTCTCTACCTTTAGCACTATGAATAGTGGTTAATGTCATCTTCTCCCCAGGGATGACCATTTTTCCACCTTCAAGCTGTTCTGTCACCCTAAGGAAGTCCATCATTTTATCAAATCCGTCTTTTTTCATTAGATTAATGATATACTGAACTAATCCTACGATTGACCTATTTTTATCCTTTGACTTATACATAAAACTACTTGCTGATAAGTACTGAAATAATAATGTTCTTACTGTCTCATCTCTGTCTCCACATGTTAATGCCTTATAAATTGTTAACATATCTGACTTTGTCTCATTAGATAATTTTAACATGTAGTACCTAAGTTTTTCTTCTGCCTGTAATGCAATATTAATTGGTTTATTAAATTCTACTGTGTTATCCACAAAATGTTTTATAAGCCAACCTATTGCGTCTTCAAATGATAACCCACTATTATCTTGAAAATCTGCTATTACTCTAGCATTGGCGGCTCCCATGTATCTACATAATCTCCAAAGAACCTTAGCTGTTAACTCTTTCTTCCATGTAGGTTCACTAATACTTATTATATCTTTAACATCTTGATACATATATGACTTAGTTAGTTTCATATCTTCTGTCATATTGCAATAAATACCTTCTCTTAACAACATATTGCTTAACAATGCCAAATGAAAGTTATTCCTACTTAACACTGCTATGTCACTTAAACTATGACCTTGTTTTAACCACCATTTAATATGATTCATTGCTAGTATACTTAAACTGCATAAATCTTCTTTTTCGGATGGTAATATTTTAACTGAGCCACCTTGATTAAATGCACTCATACCCTTATTATATCTACTGTTGTTACA
>JAGALE010000243.1 GCA_017625335.1 Lachnospiraceae bacterium | reverse complement strand
TTATTACATATGTAAATATAGCAAAATTTACAGGTAATTCATATAGAAAGATAGGATTTAAAACTAACTTGAATAATATAACAAGACCAAATTACATATGGATTAATTTTGATACCTACGATATATTATCTAGGTATCAAACACAAAAACACATATTAATAGATAAGGGGTATGGTACACAGAATGATACAGAGGACACTATAATGACCAGATTAGGTTATATAAAAATATATGATAGTGGAAATTTAAAAATGACATGGACAAAGGAGATACAAGATGGCAATTAATATAAATGAGTTACCAAGTGAATATAAAGAGATATACAATGAATTAATAATGCCAGTTGATACAAATATTAAGTTATCATCAGTAATTTTAAGTGATGAAAACAAAGAAAAAATTAATGCATTTATAAAAGAAACACAATATAAGGATATCCTTTATGATTATGGACTAGAGCCAATGAATAGAATTCTTATGTATGGAGCATCAGGAACTGGAAAAACATATCTTTCTAAAGCGCTGAGTAACCATTTAGGTTATACAATGCTATATGTAGATATAGCGAAGAGTTTATCAGATGGCGATGTAGCAAAGAATATTAGTAACATATTTAAGTTGGGTAACTACTTAGGAAACTGTATAATATTTTTTGATGAATGTGATTCAATAGCATGGAACAGAGATGCTGGTACAGCTGAGGGTGGTACAGTAAGACGTGCACAAAACTCAATATTTCAACAACTTGACCAAATGAATCATTCAAACATATTTATAGCTGCAACTAATATGTTACACAGGTTAGATAATGCATTTGAGAGAAGATTTAATTTAAAAATGGAATTTAGACGTCCATCATTAGATATTAAGGATTGTATTCATCATTTCATTTTTCCAAAGTTTATAATAGATGACGATGTGGATGAAACAACAGTAGATATTATAAACAGAAGAGCAAAACAATATGCAAAGTTGAGTTACTATGAGATACAAGGAATTGTAGAGAGAGCAATGAAAAAAGCATTGTTAAACGATACAAACATAGTTAAAACATCAGATATCTATAGAGATTTAGCTGTATCAATGAATGTAAAAATTAAGTTTGGAACAGGGGATGACCCGGAGGAAATTTTTCATAACAAAAATCATTATGATGCCTCATTGAGAGCAAATTGATATTAGTAAGTAATAAATTTTAATTTGAAAGGCGGATTAGTTATGGACAAGAGTACACGTGAAGCAATGGAGTTATTTGCAATGTTAAATGGAGGAACACCTTTGGTTCCTAATGAAGATGCTATTTTAGATGAAGCAATTAGAAATGAAAAAGGAAAGGTAACATCTAAAAAGAAGACAAGTAATAATAAAGAAGTTGATTCAAGACCAGTAAATACAGGGCTTTTACCAACTTGTACATTTGCAAAACTTGCTGATTGTGGAGAAATGACAGTATTTTTCAAGGAACATTATATTCAGTATAAAGAACAGCAGTGGCCAGTTCCTGATAGAACAGTTAAATATGAAATTAAACTTGTTAAAACAACACATGAAGCAAAGAGAATAAGTGAGATTGTAAGTAATAACTCAGCTAAAGAAAAGGAAGATGCAGCTAAGGGTTTAGTGAGATACTATAAAGTAGTTGCAGCTGAAAATGTAAATAATGATGTTACTACAATAGCTTATGTAAAAGTTGTTAATGTAAAAGGGGCTCCAAGCTTTATGATTTTAACAAATAATGGTGTACTTAAGAAATATAATGCTAATATTGAAGATGTTAGCTATGAATTAAAGAGAAAGATGCTTACAATGATTAAAAAAATTAAAGCATAGAAGGACAGGCTAAATGAGGTTATGGACAATTCAACCCAAAGAGGTGTATGAACAAGTTATAAAAAATGGATACGTTACATGTGATCCAACTTTAGCTCCTGATATAGTAGATAATTCATTTACTAAAGCATATAAATACATAGTAAAATTAATGCAGAGCAGGGGAGTAGTTAAACCATCTAATGTAGATTATCCAATATGGGCATGGCATACATATAACTGGAGACACCATAAACCTGATTTACGAACAGTAAAATTTGGTAAGCGTGGAGATAAAATGCTGTGCATTGAATTAGAAGTACCTGATAATGAGGTGCTTTTAACTGACTTTGATGCATGGCATTTTGTATTAAATAATAGCTATTTAGATACATCAACAAATGAAGAAGAATTTGATAGACAACATGATTGGTTTGATAAACTACCAATTAAACAAAGAGAGCAGGTAAAAATAAAATCTTGGGAAAGAATTACCAATGTTAGTAAGTTTAAGAACGATTGGATATCAAGAGGAGAATATGTTCAGGCAACATTCTTTGTACTAAAGGCCGAGTATATAAGAAAAGTACAAGAGTTTACATGCAGATAATACGGAGGAAAATAAGGAATGAAATGGTTAAAATGGTTAATACCGTTTTTAGTAATAGTATTTATCATCTATTGTGGTGTACAATACGGTAACATAATGAATGTTAAACATACTGTATATAGAGATTACAAGAGTGTGGAGGATATAGAACAATCAACAAATTTTAAATTTACAGTTCCAGAAATTGTAAAGGACAAGGTAAATAAAGAAGGTGCAACAATTCAATTGTTCGGTGGTGAATTAGTAATAATTGATTGTGAAAGTGTGAAATTTAGAGTAGCACCTAAAGCTGAGAATTGGGCAGATGTTTTAGGTATTGAATATCCATCTGAAATCAGTAAATATTATGAAGTTGAAAATAGCGATATAATTAATTTAAGATATAGAGAAGGATACGAAGATAATACACTAGCATATAATTGGTATACAGATGAGTTAATGTATGGGATTATATCAGACGAGTCATTTAGTTTTGATGATTTAATTGAAGAACTAAATTTAAAGACTAGCGATGTTATAGAGTTAGACTTAAATGGAAAAAGAATAACAGAGAGTGAAGAAATAGAATTTAAAAGTTATACATCCAGTAATAAGAAATTAAATAT
>JAGALE010000242.1 GCA_017625335.1 Lachnospiraceae bacterium | reverse complement strand
TGGTATTATAATGTTGGTTTGTTATGCTGTATACTTCGCATATATTCTGATAGCTAACTATTCATAGCAGGTTCTTAAGAAATTGTATTAGAATTAATAAATTAAGCTTCTCGTGAATTGCTCACGAGAAGCTTTTAAAAACTAAAATAAGAGATAAGAATTATATATAATATAGATTCATAATGATAATAACTAAAATCAAGAAGGTAAAGGGTATGGAACTTATTAATAGAGAAGAAAAAGTTGGCCTGGTGCTTGAAGGTGGTGGCATGAGAGGAATGTATACAACCGGAGTGCTGGATGTTTTGTTAGAGGAGAAGTTGTTTGCAGATGCTGTAATAGGCGTATCCGCAGGTGCTATATTTGGATGCTCTTATATGTCTGAGCAGCATGGAAGAGGAATTAGATATAATCTCAAATATATAAAGGATGATAGATACTTAAGCATTAAATCCTGGCTTAAAACAGGTAATATATTTAATGCTCAGTTTTGCTATGATGAGTTACCTAATAAACTAGATGTGTTTGATTATGACAAATTTGCTGAGAATGCAGCAAAGGTACCATTTTATGTGTGCTGTACCAATGTGGATACAGGAAAACCAGAATATATTAGATGTACAGATTTTACTAAGGAGATGGATTATATGCGTGCCTCAGCATCACTTCCTTTGGTATCTAAGATAGTTTACAAAGGGGGAAAGAAGCTTTTAGATGGCGGAACAGCGGATAGTATACCTGTAGACTTCTTTAGAAGTATAGGCTATAAGAAAAATATAGTTGTGCTTACTCGTCCCGAAGGCTATGTTAAGGAGGCATCTTCCACAGCAAAGCTGCTAAAGTTTAGGTATAAGCAGTATCCTGAATTTATAGAAACTAATATGAAACGTCATGAAAATTACAATAAATCAGTGGCGGCTATAGAAGAGTACGAAAAAAATGGAGAGGCAATTATTATACGTCCGTCTGTAGAGTATAAGATTAGTCGTTTGGAAAAAGATAGGGACAAGCTTAAGTACATGTACAAGCTTGGAAGAAAGGATGCAAAAGCAAAGCTAAATGAATTAAAAAGCTTTTTAGAGATAGAATAATTAGATATAATAAGATGGAATAAGATAGAACAATGAGATAGAGTAAATAAAAGAAGGTGGTGTAGTGTAAAAACTACATCACCTTCTTTGTCATTCATTAATTAATTAGTAATTAAAAATTATTATTTAATGCTTTCTTGGTCTTATCCAACAGCTCTATAAACTTAGTTGAGCTAAGTGGTTTCGAGAAAAGGTATCCCTGAAGAGTATCGCAAAACTGCTTTTGAAGAATCTTAAGCTGTTCCACGTCCTCAACACCTTCAGCTACAACAGAGATATTCATCTTGTGTGCTAAGGATATAATGGAATCGGCAATGTATCTATCTTTATCGTTGCTACAGATACCGTCTATAAAGGATTTGTCAATCTTAAGTGTATCAATAGGTATCTGAGTAAGGTAGTTAAATGATGAATAGCCTGTTCCGAAATCATCAAGGGCAATAGATGCACCTAATGCTTTGATTTGGTTGATTAGCTCTAAGTTATGCTCTAGAGAATTCATCAACACGCTTTCCGTAATTTCTATCTCTAAATTATTAAGGGACATACCTGTTTTTTCAGGAATGGTTTTAATTGTCTGTATAAGTCTGTTGTCCTGAAGCTGTGTAGTGGAAACATTAACAGATACTCTTAAGTTTTCATATCCTAAGTCAATAAGACTCTTGTTAAAGGAGCATGCTTCGTATAATGCCCATTCACCTAGCTGATTTATTACTCCACTGTCTTCAGCTATAGGAATAAACTCGGATGGTGGTATAAAACCTACTAATTCGGATTCGATTCTCATAAGAGCTTCAAAGCCTGTTATCTGTCCGGTACTAACATTTACCTGAGGCTGGTAATGAAGGAATATCTCATTATTATCTATAACCTTAGACAAAATCTCAGCTAAATCATTTCTTCTGTTGAAATCATCCTCCATATAGCTATTAAAGAATCTGTAGCTGTTCTTTCCTGAGGTTTTTGCATTATACATTGCTATATCTGAGTTCTTGATTAGTTCGCTAGTTGTAAGACCGTCTCTTGGGAACAGGGCAATACCAACACTAAGAGAAACACTAGCTGTTTCTCCGTCTAAGTCGTAAGGCTCTCTGATTACCTGAACCAATCGATTTGCATATTCATCTAATTCCTCAACAGATTTATAGGAGGTCTTAAGTATAAGGAATTCGTCTCCGCCTGTACGGGCTAGTAAGTCGTTGAGTTCAATTGTTGAGTTAAGTCTTATTGCAACCTGCTTAAGTAGGATATCACCATAGTCATGTCCTAAGGTGTCATTAACATTTTTGAAATTATCCAAGTCTAAGAAAAATATTGCATGTCGTGCTGATAGCTGAGCTCCATCCTTGTGAAGAATGTCGTATGCAAACTTCATGAATGCCACTCGGTTGTACAATCCGGTCAAACCATCATGATATGCAAGCTGTTCGATATGGGCATAGTTTTTCTTGAGCTCTAATTCGTTAAGCTCCAATTGCTTTTTGGATTCGTTTAATTGGTTATAGTTAGTGGAGATGATGTTCATCATGTTATTAAACATATCAGAAAGCTCTCCAAATTCGTCATTAGAATCAATATCACACTTAAGATCTAGATTACCTGCTGCCGCTTCTGTCATATTATCCTTAAGTGTTAGTATTGGGCTTGTATACTTGTGTACCAATATATTGCTTATATGTATTGAAATCAAAAGGATTATACATAGTGTGACAATAAGTGTCAGTGGAAGAGAAGATAAAATCTTTTGATATTCAGTTCCCTCCTGCTTTATTATGT
>JAGALE010000241.1 GCA_017625335.1 Lachnospiraceae bacterium | reverse complement strand
TCTCAATGTGTTTCATTGTTTCTACTTAACATTCCGATTTTGTTATCTTTTTCACTGTCACATACATTCTCCCTAATATATTAGTGGGTACATTGACTATTATGTAATGTACCCACTAAACTCTTTATTTTAAATCTTCATTATCCCAGCAATTATCACATTTATAAGGAACAACTTTATGTACTGCTTCTTCAAATGTGTCTGGACTTACTTCTCTAATACGTTTAAGAATTGCAATCTGCCAATTTTTAAGTGCTCTCTTAAATGCCTTATTATGATTATTCATTGCCTTCTTAACTGCTTCGTTTTTGCCTACTGCTACATCATACGTATCACCTTCATGACACTTTACAATTCCCTTAATAGGTCCATTAATAAGATCACCTGATAAATTAAAGGCTCTTAAGTTAATTCTAGTTACTCCAGGTATTCCACATTCTACCTCTTCTTCTGCCCCATAACTGATTTCTGGCATAACTTTTAGGATATGCATTACTGCATCCATTTCTACATCCTCTGCCACTGCTACTGTTGTCTGTCTCTTTTCATCTACATATGTCTTTAACATACTACATCCTCCTGTTTAACTACTTAATTAAAATTTATATAATATAATACTGAAATGCTGTTTTTATTGTATACTAAATTTTTATTATGTTTAATTTATTTCTTTATACCAATATTTATATACTGCACATTCTCCTGAATCCCAACTATCTACATAATTACCTTTTCCACTTGCAACTAAGTGATTTGCTACCCTTAATACACAATACCAATTAGGATGCTCTGCTGAAAATTGCTCTACTGTTGGTCTTCTATCTCCCTTTTGTATTCTAATCTTACCAACTGAAAATCCTTTTTTCTTAAGAACAAAGTTGATAGCTTCAATGTCATTCATTGCTACCTTTAGTATAAAACCCGCTTGAGCTAATTCTATATAAGCTTCATCCCATGTTAATCCTGTTGCTGCTGATACAGCTCTAATAGCACAATCTCCGGCTTTTCTTTTATTTGGATTTAAATTAACCTTAATAAACATCTCTCGCTCCTTATTTTAGTCATCTAAGTTTATATCATCAATTATAATTCTGGATTCAAAGGTATCATCATCAGTTATCTTAGGATATCTTGCTAATCTTTCTTCTTTAGTTGCTAATAAATACTCTTCTAATCTCTTTGGTACTCGCTTACCCATTGTTATGTATGATATAGCTTTTAGCTCATTTTTAGTATATTCATCATCTTGATCAGATTTTAAATTTTTATTATAAAATATACTCATGTTAATTCCTAATCTATCATACTCACTATGCTCTACTTTATTACGCTTTATGTCTTCTTTTGTTGGTTTATATATATTTAATATATTGAATTTAGTTTTCACTGCTATCCATCCCTTCTGTATTATCTGCGTAATGCATTAACTCATTATAGCACACTCCGAACCTATACAATAGTTTAATTAGTCTAGATGCTGAACCATGCCTATCTAATATATCTTTTGAAATTAAAAATGATATTATTTTGGTTATTAAATTAACTTCAAATGATTTGTAATTATTTGTTTTTAACAGTATAGCTGTATATTGACAACTATTTGTACATAATATTGATTGAGTTATTTTGCTATACCCTATAAATGTTAATACATCTTGAATTGAAAAATTACTATTATTTGGATGATTATGTAATACTGTATATGTCTCTTCACCATTATCTAATAGTACTTTTTTCATTCCCAATTTAAACTGTACATTTTCATAATCGTATTGTGAAGTATAATCTGCTCTACGTGTACCATTTTGCATCAATACTAATGTTTCTGCACTGTTGTAATCTTTTGCCTTTTTCATTAACTCCTTTGTGGCAGTAAATAAAATACTATTTTGTTTTTTATGTTCATTTAATATATAGTCTACATCTTCACCGCAGTATTTTACAAGCTTACTTTTATTCTCCTCGTAGTAATACTGTCTTTTTAACTTTCCTATATTTTCATCTGTTATTGGTGTTACCCAACTTGGTATAGTATTATTAACTTTATCCTTATCTATATTCACATTATTCATTGAGCCTTCCCTTAAACTTTGTATAGTTTATTTATATCTGCTTTTGTCATTACTTTAAATATACATGTTGGCACTATTATTTTTACTATATTACCATCCTTCTTCTGTAATTCAGCCTCTACGTAATCAAAACCTCTGATATTCAAAAATGCTTTATATGTAGAATAATCCTGTGTTACGCTATCATTAATCGCATAATAATATCTTTTACGTTCTGCATAATTTTGGTTTGACTCATTCTTCTTTTGTTTAGGAAATCTCATCATACCCCAAATGAACCTCCTAAAACTCCAAATCTTTTAGCAAATGAATGCATTAATCCTAATGACTCTGTAATTTCTCCCCATGTTTTAGCTTCTTCACGTAGCTTCTTAAACTCAGCTTCGTCCATATCCATATATTCTAGTAGTCTCTCTGTCCATTCTCTATGTTGTCTTAATTGTTCCTCCAAGTCTTCAACCTTAGCTTTTAATTCCATGTTCTCTTGGTATAATTTATTAGCTCTGTTTGCTTTTTTAATTAAGTCTACATATTTAGCCTCGAACTCTTTTTTCTGCTTAACTCTTTCTCGCTCAAGCTTAGCTCTTAAATTCTCTTTATCCCTTGACATCTTTTGTTCTGCTCCTCTTATACTAAGAATTCTGCCATTCCATTAAGGAAACAATAACATTCTCTTAATGTACCTTCACATATAACATCTTTATTACCATTAGTCCATTTCTGATAAACTGCCCACTTTGTAGCATCATCTGGACTAGCTCCAATGCTTAACTCAGCCCCTCTGGCTGCTTTAAATTGACTCTGTAGCTTTTTTACTAATGGTCTAACATCTCTTTCATAGTTTAATTTTGCCATGTTGGTATCCTCCTTTATTAACTACTGCATTAATTCATATTTAGTAATCTTCATTGACTCCCATAGTTTAGTCCAGAAGAACTTAAATTCTATCACCTTTAATTCTATGTAATATTTATCTGTACCACAATTTGTTATTTCATAGTCAGTGTATTCTTTTTCAACCATTTCACCAGTATCATAGTCTGTTTCTGTATTTATCCAAGTATTCTTTGTAACCTCTACATCTAAAGTTTTATATACTTTGTATCCTTTTTCTTTAT
>JAGALE010000240.1 GCA_017625335.1 Lachnospiraceae bacterium | reverse complement strand
ATTATACTAGTGATAGGCTTTGCTCTTGCAATAATTGCTGTAAGATGCATAAGTAAGCTGCAATACATAAAAAAATCCAAGGAAAAGAGATATTATTATAAGGTTGCTCGTAACCTTAAGCTGTTAGGAAAGCATGGCTTTAAGATGAAGGATACAGAAACCTTGACAGAATTTTTGGAGCGGGTGAAGGAAGCAGAGCAGCTTACCGCGAAGCTTGATTTTGTACAGAGCTATGAGGAAGTAATATATGGTGATAAGGAAATTGATAATCAAATTATATCTACTGTAGATGAAGGATATGAAGAGCTTTTGACAATATTTAAGGAGAAGTCTAAGATAAAATATATGTGGTACATGCTGTGGAATTAGAAGTAAAAACCCCCGAAGGGAGGGCAAATCCTTCGGGGGTTTTGTTATCACACACTTTATTTAAGAGGGGATTATTTTTCCCTAATTAAACCTAATTTGTAGCACTCAAGCAATTCTTTAAGGTCTTGAATTTGTTGCTTGATTTTTTTACCTTCATCCGTATCCTTTACCAGGAGTCTGTGATCCATGATTTCTGTAACCTGAATCTCAGGAGTGTTTTCACCATCACCTGTATATTCCTTGTGCTCTGCGAGAGCCAGGTGGTGAGAGTTGAAGATAAGAGTATAGCCGGCTATACCGGTTTTACTGTGGTATGCCTTAGAAAGTCCTCCATCTATGATGTAAAGCTTTCCATCAGCCTTTACAGGTCGCTCACCATTTACCACTTTAACAGGTACGTGGCCATTTATTATGTGAGCTCTCTTTTTGTCCATGCCAAAGGCATCGAATATCATGTCGCAATATTTTGCTTCCTTGGAAAATTCATAATAAGGATTGTAATTTTCCTTAGCAAGGGCTTTGTCGCCTATAAATATATTTTCAAAGGTGGACATCTGGTCCTTACCAAATAAAGGGGAATCTGGTCCGGACCAAAGGTACCACATTAAATCTAAAGCATTTAATTTCTTCTCTGGATGCTCTGCACCATCTAAGAAGTAAGCATCAATAATTTGTTTTTCCAGGTAATCCATAAGCTCCTTACCGGATAACTTTCCATTATCTGTATTCCAGCTTACAAATTCACCCTTTTCATTCATAGGTATACAACCATGGAATAGAAGATTGTTGTTACAAATTTTATACATAGAGCCATGAGAGTAAATGAATCTCATATGCTTATGTAATCTTCCTGAATGTAAGAAGGAATATCTTAGTGCTGATATAAGTCCCTGTTCATCAGGAGTTAATGTATAAGGGTCATCTGGATTAATGGTAGGGAAATTAGTGTCTTTTAAATCATAGGTCTTACCATTAATGCATATGGTTCCCTTTTCGTAATCTATCTTATCTAAAAATAGTCTGTTTTCTAATTTATATTCAGGATGTCTCTTAATTAGTTGGCCTTCAAGCTTAAGCTCGATAATGGTAATTGCCTTACACATCTTAGCTGTTAATTCTTCCTCAACTGAATCATACTTGTTATGATACAATGTATGAGGTTTAAATATTTCGCAATCGTCATCCTGATAGGTTGCTGCGGCGAACATGGAAAGTGGTCTTAGGTTAATTCCGTAACCATCCTCAAGTACATCGAAAGAGTTATAGCTTGTAGCAATTCGAAGCACTGTTGCGATACAGGCTGTATTTCCAGCGGCTGCACCCATCCAACTAATATCGTGATTGCCCCACTGTATGTCAACATTGTGGAAGGACATTAATTCGTCCATAACATAATCCGCACGAGGACCCCTGTCGAATATGTCTCCTATGATATGTAAATTGTCAACAAGTAGGTTTTGTATAAGCTCTGAGAGAGCTATAATAAAATCATCAGCAACTCCTGCGTTTGTAACCGCATTTATTATTTCCTGATAATATAATTTCTTATTTTCTTCATTCTCATTGATGTGAAGTAATTCATCAATTGCGTAATCAAAAAATTTTGGTAGTTTCTTACGAACCTTAGATCTAGTATATTTTGAACCAACCTCTCTGCAGATAGCAATCAGTCTGTGAATAGTAAGTCGATACCACTCATCGTCAAGCTTATTAGAATGTCTCATATCAGCTAGTGCCTGATGAGGGTAGTAGATTAGGTTGGCTAGAGCAAGCTGTTCACTTCGTGGAAGCATATTACCAAAAGTGTCGTTGATTTTTGCTATTATAACACCGGAAGCACTTCGAAGGAAATGAATAAAGCTCTTATATTCTCCGTGGATGTCAGAGAAAAAGTATTCATTTCCTTTTGGTAGTTCGAGGATTGCACTAAGGTTTATGATTTCAGCAGCACAGCTTTTTCCGTTGGGGAATTCGTGGCTTAATAACCTTAGGTAATCTAAATCTCTCACTGCCTGGCCTCCTGACTCATGTGTGTAGCTTTCGCTACTGTGTGTAAATAAAAAGAAAGTAGTTGTTTATGAAATGTAAGCGCTTACATTTCTGTAATCACATATTATCACTTAAAATAGATTATGGCAAGAATTTTTTTTGAAAAATAACAAATTAGATAAGATTTAAGTGCTTTTTACGTCAAATGACAAAAATTATGTATTTATTGCCCGCCATTTCTTGGTTCTGTAAAAGCAAAGCATAGTAACCATTCCAAAGAAAAAGCTTATTGGAATAGCTGCTATTACATATTTTCCATCAATAAACCATGCTATAAGATGAGCAGTAGGAATTCTTACAGCCCAAAGCATAAGAATATTTACCATTGTTGAATATTTTATTTCACCTAATCCGTTAACATAGCTTATTATGCCGTTAAATACAGCGTACATCCAGGTGAAAGGAAGCACTATGTGTATGTAATGTACAGCATAGGATATTACTGTTGCATCATCTGAAAATATACCAAGTATAGGTTTGCAGAAGATGGTTAATAGGATTCCTGCAATACAGGTAATTGCTCCGGATATAAGAGGAATCTTTATGGCACCTTGCTTTAATCGGTCTATTTTTTTGGCGCCTTTGTTTTGGCCTGCAAAGGTTGCAGCGGCTGACGATAAGGAAGTAATAGCAACATTTGCCATACCGGTAATCTTAGTTGCTACAGAGCACCCTGCCATAAATGCTGAGCCACCGGCATTAATTAATGATTGCATAGCTAAGTGACCAAGCGAGTAGAGCGAATTGTTAAGTCCAAGAGGTAGTCCTATAGATATAATCTTTTTTAGCATCTTAGGGTCAAGTCTTCTTGGTAGTGCTGAAAAGTTTAGCTCAGGGTATTTTTTCTTAATGTAGCTAATGCTACAAAACCATGAACAAAACATGGCTATACTTGTTGCCAGGGCAACTCCAAATACCTCCATATCAAATCCGAGAACAAACACCAGGTCTAATACTATATTTGTCACGCAGGATATTAAAAGAAAGTATAGAGAAGAACGACTATCTCCAAGACCACGCAGTATTCCTGCGTTCATGTTATAGCCCATATTACCAAGTGTTCCTAAAAATATTATCTGTACATAGGTTGAAGCAAGTGGAAACGTATCTTCTGGAACCTGCATAAGCCTTAAGATAAGTGGTCCTAGAAAAAGACCTATTATGGAAAGAGGGATAGCACAAATATATAAAAAAGTATTGGCAGTTTCTACAGTCTTTTTCAGGGCCTCACTATCCTTACTACCAATATACTGAGAAACCATAATAGATACTCCTGAGCCTAGTCCTAAGAAAATGCATAGTAAAATCTCTACTGGCTGCGCACTAGTACCCACGGCGGCTAGTGCTTTAGAATCACAAAAATTACCTACAATTAGCGTGTCTACAGTATTATAAAGCTGTTGAAGTATGTTGCTGATACATATGGGAAGAGCAAATAAGAATATTAGCTTCAGCATAGGTCCCTGTGTCATATCAATCTTCTTTGTTGCCATAAAATCACTCCTAAAAAAAGCCTATCAACTAGCTGTGTAAAGATCTAGCTGATAGGCTAAGTATATCATTATTTTGGTCTTACAGTAAGTCTTGTAATAAGTCCGTTTTCATCTACACGTCTAACAGTTGCTATACACATTACATAGTAACCACCGATTGAAGCGATGAATTCAGCCTGCTCATCATTAACAATCTCAGCCTCAGAGATTAAATACTGACGGAAGGTGAACTTG
Source organism: Lachnospiraceae bacterium (assembly GCA_017625335.1). Classification (GTDB taxonomy): domain Bacteria; phylum Bacillota; class Clostridia; order Lachnospirales; family Lachnospiraceae; genus Coprococcus_C. The sequence goes on along the minus strand of JAGALE010000240.1, from coordinate 2,774 downwards.
TTCTTGAAAAACATATCAATTGCCTCACGACCATATACATGATACTCCTGACGACCTGTTGCGTTAGGGCAGTAGTCACGTAAGGTTCCATCCTCAGCAAAACACATAGAAAGTGCTTTGTTGTCACAATTCTTTAATGCTTCTACATATTTTTCTATAGCTCTCATATTCACACCTCCTAATATACCTTTTCTGAGTTAAGTAATGCATCTGTTCCGCCGTCTGTAAAGAGAATGATTCCGTTTATTCCTCTTGCTCTGTTTGACAGAAGGAAACGCATAGACTCTGCTATTTCTTCTGGATCCATAAGTGCATCTGAACCGTATCTTACAGGTATAGGTAATGCACTAACTGCAAATTTTGCTGCATCACTTAAGGAATCAGTCATAGCTGTACGTACATTTCCAGGAGCAACAGCATTTACACGTACACCCTTAGCTGCCCAAGTAGCAGAAACACGTCTTACAAAACGTGCAAGAGCATACTTTGTTGCCATATAGATTGACTGACCAACAGTCTGGTTTGTGGCATCCATAGTTTTCACGATGTTACAGATACGCTGCTCGTCACCTACATTGTTAAGTAAGTCTACGATATCCATACGCCCTGTACCCTGTGAGATAGTGTTTGAAACAGTTACTACAACACTTCCGTTCTTCTTCTGTAGTAAATCGAATAAGCCTCTTGCAAGCTTAACTGTTCCAAAGTAGTTAAGAGATATAACCAATTCCAGATTTCCACAATTACCTGATACACCTGCGTTGCAGATTATGCCATCTATACCATCAGGACATTTTTCTGTTATAGCCTCTATAGCAGTATCACGACCTTCCTGAATGGCAAGGTTGGCGCAGATATCCCCATCGCGTAAATCTACATTGATTACCTCATGACCATCACTCTTAAGCAGTTCAACAGCAGCAGCACCGATTCCGCTGGAACCACCTGTTACAACATAAGTTCCCATAGTTTATTCCTCCCTAATGTCATAGCTGATACCTCAGCTGTTTTTATAATTTAGGAATTATAATCAAAGAAAAAATTTTGTCAATAGGGTAAAATTGGCGAAAAGCCTTAAAAAACAAGGGGTGACAGCCCGAAAACCTAGAAAATGTAAGCGCTTACACAAAAAATCAACCTAGAAAATTTTTTTGAAAAATTTTTGTTTTCCATTTTCAACTATTGGTTTAATGATTATTTTTATGGATTGTATTATGATAATATTGTAAAGGTTAACTACACCTCGTTCGGGTGTTCTATATATCTGAGTTAACTTTCAAGGATTATTAAATCCACATCACCCTAATATATTTTATACATATAAGCTTTTAAGATTTAATTAAAATTAAGGAGGAAAAAACTATGGGATACAAAGCAGGATATTTTTCATTATCAGGGGAGAAATTAATTGATATTACAGATAAGAATCTTGATACACTGCCACAGGAATTGAGAGAACTGATGCTTGAATTAAAGGAAGTAGCACCATTATATGCAGAATCCAAGAAGGATGATCCTTTCTTTTATTATGTGAAGGGAGCAGGAGAGGTATTTAGATATAAAGGAATATGTTATGAATTAAGTCCTGGATTTATAAATGTGGATGGATATATATTTGATGGGTTAATGCATAGGATGGGATATGAGGATAAGCTGGTAGAGCTTGGCGCTGAGGAAGTTTTCAACACAGGAATGTTAGACTAATGGAATAGTATAAGACAAAAAAGAGGATGAAGGCTTCTGATTACAGTTCCTTCATCCTCTTTAATGATTTTAATATTTTAGTATTCCTTCTTCATCATAATCTTATATGAAAATACATATGAGATAGCAAGGATAATAACTAATACTAAGAGGAATGCACCTGCGATTATTGCATCTTGTGCTGCCTGGTTTGAAGGAAGCTTTGAAAGCACATCCATTGCCATACCCTTTAAATCAACATGAAAAACCTCAGTTAAAAGCTTGTATCCACCAACTACTACCACAGCAATTGCTGCAATAGAAAGGAAGATAGCAGTTCTGCTTTTCTCCACACCATACTTAAGCTCTAAAGGTATATTAACGGACAACATAAGTCCAACACCAACTGTAGATCCTGCAGTAGAAGAGATTACTGTACTAGTGTTAACATCGATGCCAAAGAGCTGACCTAATAGCATACAAATGACTATTGATGCAACACATGAGCAAAGAAGATTTAATGCAGTGAATAAGTACTTTTCAATAACATACAGCTTTCTTGTTGTAGGTAGTGAAAGTATGAATAACATACCACCGTTAATATCATCGTAGGAAATTGTTGTAAGTGCAAGCATAGACATTAAAATTACGATATATGTTGCGGCAAATGTAACATCCTTGTTTGTATATGCAAAGAATGCACCGAATAAAACTGCTACTAAAAATAGCTTTTTCTGATTTAATATTATCTTTAAGTCCTTAATTAATAATCCCTTCATTATTTTCTCTCCCCCTGTACCATTAAAATTATAAAGTCATCGATATTTCCCTTTTCGATAACTACCTGTGTATAATTCTCCTGATAGAAATCCTTCTGGTTTGTAAGGCAAAGGTAGCCAAATTTCTCACGCTTAGTAGCAATGAAATATTGCCTATCTATAGTATCATACTGGTCATCAGTAAGCTTAAGTATTCCGTATTCTGCGAGAAGTACGTCAGTTTCCTCGTGGATAATAATCTGTCCGTTAGATATCATATAAAAGTCATCACATAGTCCCTCTAAGTCAGTTGAGATATGAGAGCTAATAAGT
>JAGALE010000023.1 GCA_017625335.1 Lachnospiraceae bacterium | reverse complement strand
AGTTTGCTGTGCTAACGCTACCATCCAAAACCTCCACTGCACCAAGCATTTTTGTAGGCATATACTCTGCAATATCAGGAGCTATACTTAAAATATAGCAAACAGCAACTACTGCTCCGGTTATAAGCAAGACAGACATATTAGTATCTCCTATACTAGAAGCAAGCGTCAAAAACCCTATAGTCCATATGCCAAATATGTAGACCATAAGACCTGCAAATATACAGTGCTTAACCTCTGAATTATCCCAATAATATTCAGTATATACATAGGTTGTAGCAAAATTCACCACATAAGCCATTGTCCACACCACTAGCTGTACAAGAAGCTTTGATACTAATATCTTGGTCCTGGACATTCCCTTAGTTACTATATTAATTAACGTACCCCTCTGATACTCTGTTGTGTAGGCGCCAGAATACATAATTACAAAAACTATAACCAGCATAGATATATTCTTATAAAACTGCTGCCATGAGGTTAGTGCAGTAACCTCTCCAACCTCTATACCGACTATCCCCTGCTCTGCCAATGTATCCGCCATGGTCTCAAACAACACTGGTGTTAGCTTTGCCACTGCAGGCGCCATAATTCCCATCATTACAGATACTATCATAATAATCAACAGCCTGTTGGTTCTAAGCTGTTCCATCCATTCCTTCTTTATGAAAGCATTAAGCTGTCTCATGACCTATCACCTCCATAAACAAATTCTCTAGATTGGAATCCTTCATCTCAAGATTTGAAATGTTGATATTTTGACTTTTTATTGCCTCTATAGCTCTTTTCATATCCTCGTTGGAATCAAATTCAACCTGAAAGCTTTTATTACTGCTCATAGCACCAACCTGTTCCATAGTACCCTGCCAAGCAAGCTTTCCTTCATGAAGAATCCCCACATTATCACATATTCTCTCCACATCTGTCAAAATATGTGTAGAAAATATAACTGTAGTCTCCTTGCTTGCCGATTTAAGTATATCCAGTATTTCCTTTCTACCCATAGGGTCTAGAGCACTGGTTGGCTCATCACAGATAAGAAGCTCTGGCTTAGAAAGAAGAGCCTGAGCTATTCCTAATCTTTGCTTCATACCACGGGAGAAACCTTTTATTCGTTTATTATCCTTATCCAGCCCAACTAAAGTAAGCATTTCTTTAATTCTACTATCAACTTCATTCTTAGGAATATCTGTAATTTCAGCACAAAGCTTAAGGTATTCTGTAGGCTTCATATATCCATAAAACTCTGGCACATCCGGCAGATATCCTATAAATTTATTGGTTTCATTCTGTCCAAAGCTAACCTTCTTGTCATTAATAAATATCTCACCCTTGTCTGGTTGATAAAGACCTAATATAAGCTTCATGGTAGTTGTCTTACCGGCACCATTTTTGCCCACGAAACCATACACTGAATTTCTTGGAACTTCAAAGGTTAAGTCATCCAACACCTTTCTACCTCCGAAGCTTTTGGATATTCCCTTTATGCTTAGTATATTATCCATAGCTATTCATCCTCTTTCCCAAGTGCAAAATATAATATTGGACCAATAAATTCCATACCAACTAAAGTAATTATCAGCCACATAGTTCTACTCCCACGTTTATAGCTGTTATGGGTAAGAATATGCCTTAAGGCTATAAATAGTAATACAAACTGTAGTATTATTAACGGTATCAAAAATGGCAAATACTCCTGCACATCTACATTTGCTAACATCATATTGTTTTCCTCTCTTTCAAATATTTTCTCAGCATTCTATCAATTCTACAAACTGTAATGCCTGCCGTGTCAAAGCTGATTGCTCTTAATTCAATTATTCCTTGCTGTACTTCTCTATGCACATACCTTTATGACCACAATCAAGACATGTGACCTTTCTAAGCTTCAAGGTATGACTAGCCCATAACCACTCCATAAATCTAGGTCTAAAAAGACTATGGCAGTGCGGACACAAAAACTTAGTATGATTGTAAGCATACCACACAATGAACACGCTTACTCCCATTAGTATAGGAAGCACCACCAGAAACAGCGTTGGATCCTTATGCACTATCCAGTACCAAAGACCTACCCACTCAAGAACTTCTAAGACTAAGCCTACGCAAATTCCCACAAGTCTCATTTGGTTCATCTTCTTTTTCTCTTCAATCATTTCATCTATGTCTTCATTTGAATTTACAGCCAAGAAACCACTTTCCTCTATGCTTTTTCTAACCAGCTTAATACGCTTTTGACGTTCCTGAAGACCTCCTATCTCTTCAGCAAGCTCCTTTTCCTGTTCCTCAAGAAATGCTTCGATTACCTTATGACCATCCTTATCCTTCATAATTTCCTTAATGGCAGACAGTGATACACCTAAGGATTTAATCATACATACCTTCTTTAGATTACTGATATCCTCATCAGAGTATAGTCTTCTTCCACCCTCAGAAAGTTGACTTGGATGTACTATATCCTCCTTATCATAATACTGTATGGTTCTTACGGTCACATCACAAAGCTTAGCAGCTTCTCCTGTAGTATATAACGACATTTTTGCACCTCCTAATTGGGTTTATAACACATTACGCAGGGTCACAAGCAATACCTTACCCTGCGTAATATTACTTTTTTTTATAACTCTTTATACTTTTTGTTTTCTTTTATAATTCTTTATAACTCTTTATACATTTTCCAATATTTTATAACTCTTTATAGTTTTTTTGCAATATAAAAATTAAAGATGGCATCAGACTCATAAATACGTCCAATGCCATCTTACCATCTTGATTTTAACTATCTATGGTTATAACCATTTCCCAATTACTTATCCAAATACTTCTTCAGATACTTTCCAGTATATGACTTCTTACATTTTACAACTTCCTCAGGTGTTCCATGGGCAACTATTGTTCCTCCACCTTCTCCACCTTCCGGACCTATATCTATGATGTAATCTGCTACCTTAATAACATCTAGGTTATGTTCAATAACCACAACAGTGTTACCACCCTCACTTAGCTTTCTTAGTATATCCACCAGCTTGTGAACATCTGCAAAGTGAAGTCCTGTAGTTGGCTCATCAAGAACATATATAGTCTTACCTGTGCTTCTACGACTTAGCTCTGTGGCAAGCTTTATACGCTGGGCCTCACCACCAGAAAGTGTGGTGGATGGCTGACCAAGCTTAATATATCCCAAACCTACATCCTGAAGTGTGCTAATCTTTCTAAGGACTGAAGGCACATTCTTGAAAAACTCACAGGCTTCATCTACAGTCATATCAAGCACATCGAATATATTCTTATCCTTGTACTTAACCTCAAGAGTCTCTCGATTATATCTCTTGCCTCTACATACCTCACAAGGCACATATACATCTGCCAGGAAATGCATCTCTATCTTAATAATACCATCACCCTTACATGCCTCACAGCGACCACCTGATACATTAAAGGAAAACCTTCCCTTATTGTAGCCCATAGCTTTAGCATCCTTAGTTCCTGCAAATAGGTCTCTTATCAAATCAAATACACCTGTATATGTAGCAGGGTTAGAACGAGGTGACCTTCCAATAGGTGACTGGTCAATATTTATAATCTTATCAAGCTGCTCTATACCCTCTATGGTATCGTGAGCACCAGACTTAATCTTTGCTCTATTTAGCTTTCTTGCAAGCTTCTTATACAATATCTCGTTGATAAGCGAGCTCTTGCCAGAACCGGACACTCCTGTAACACAGGTCATAACTCCAAGAGGTATGTCCACATCTATATTCTTAAGATTATTCTGTCTGGCTCCCTTTATGGTAAGATATCCTGTAGGTTCCTTTCTTTGTTCAGGTACAGGTATCTTCAGCTTTCCACTAAGGTATGCTCCCGTAACAGATTTCTCACAAGCCATAATATCCTGTGCTGTTCCCTGGGCTACTACCTCTCCACCTAAGGAGCCTGCCCCAGGACCTATATCTATAATATGATCCGCAGCAAACATAGTATCCTCATCATGCTCTACAACCAAAAGAGTATTGCCTAGGTCTCTTAAATCCTTAAGGGCTGATATAAGCTTGTCATTGTCTCTCTGATGAAGACCGATACTTGGCTCATCTAAGATATAAGCCACACCAACTAAGCCCGAACCAATCTGTGTCGCAAGTCTTATTCGCTGTGCTTCTCCTCCGGAGAGTGTACCTGTAGCACGGGATAGGTTAAGATAATCAAGTCCTACATTAATGAGGAAGCCTATACGCGCTTTGATCTCCTTAAGCACCTGTTCACCAATTATCTTCTGTCTATCGCTAAGCTCCATACTATACAAAAAATCATTAAGCTTAGTTATAGACATATCTGTAACATCAAATATATTCTTACCACCAACAGTTACCGCCAGAGATTCCGGCTTAAGTCTCTTACCTCCACACTCCTCACAAGGAACACTAGTCATATACTCCTCGTACTCTGCTCTTATGGATTCTGCAGACTCTCTGTAGCGCCTCTGAATATTCTTAACTAAGCCCTCAAACTCTGTATAGTACTCAGTAGAGCCATAGCGTGAGCTTTCATAGTAAACCATAATTTTCTTACCACCGGTACCATACAGGAATAACTTCTTATGCTCTTCAGACAAATCCTTAAATGGTACATCCAAAGGCAAACCATACTCTCTCTCAAGAGCCTCCAGCATAGCATGAGTATAACTTCCCTTTTTGCCTGAAGACTGCCATCCAAGTACTGCTATGGCACCCTCATTCAAGGAAAGCTTCTGATCCGGTATCATAAGATCCAGATCAAACTCCTGCTTAAAGCCTAAACCTGTACAGCAAGGACAGGCGCCAAATGGATTATTAAAAGAAAAGCTTCTTGGCTCTATCTCATCGATACTTATATTACAATCAGGGCAAGAAAAGCTATCGGAAAATCTAAGCATCTCACCACCGATAACATCAACCTTTAATATTCCCTCTGACATTTTAAGAACTGTTTCAATAGAACCTGCCAATCTACTCTCGATTCCTTCTCTAACAGCAAGTCTATCTACTACAATATCTATATTATGCTTTTTGTTCTTATCAAGCACTATCTCCTCGCTAAGCTCATATAAGCTATCGTCAACTATAGCTCTAACAAAGCCACTTTTCCTAGCCTGAGATAAAAGTTTAGCATGCTCTCCCTTTCTACCTCTAACAATAGGAGCAAGAAGCTGAAACTTAGTTCCCTCAGGAAGCTTCATAAGCTCATCCACCATCTGATCTACAGTCTGGCGTGCGATTTCCTTGCCACACTTCGGACAATGTGGAATTCCTATTCTGGCGTATAAAAGTCTCAGATAGTCATAAATCTCTGTCACTGTACCAACCGTAGAACGAGGATTCCTATTGGTAGACTTTTGGTCTATGGAAATAGATGGAGACAGTCCCTCTATCTTGTCTACCTCAGGCTTATCCGCAAGGCCAAGAAACTGTCTGGCATAGGAGGACAGGGACTCCATATATTTTCTCTGTCCTTCCGCATATATAGTATCAAAGGCTAGGGAAGATTTTCCTGAACCTGACAAACCTGTCAAAACAACAAATTTTTCTCTAGGTATTTTAATGTCTATATTTTTTAAATTGTGCTCCCTTGCACCCTGAATCTTAATATACTTATGCTCGCTCATCACTAATCTCCATCTTCTAATTCTTCATCACATAACGCAACCCGTTATACAACAACTTGCATTCCAATAATTCATATCTTAAGCAAACCATCTCACACTAGTCTGCTTTGTTTTAAATTATTTTTCTTTAGCAAACTTATCTACATACTTCTTAACAGTAGCCTCAATATCAATCTTTTCCTTCTTATCAAGAACACAAAGTGTTACTGCTACCCCCAACACAAACATAACTATAAGAATAGTCATAAATATACATTTCTTTTTCTTGCAGCTCATAAGCTCCTCTGTCTCAATAATATCCTGATAATCAAGGACGTCCTCCACATCCTCCATAGGGATATCTGTTCTCATTGAAATCTCCACAATCATGTCTTCTCTTTCCATATTCATTTCCTCCTTTAATATAATATTATTTCTCAGCAGGCTTAGCTTTTTAACTAGATAATTATACACTCTCAGCAACAGCCTGCCGTACCCAACGAATTAATTCTCTATATCTCTAAGATGGATTTTAAGTTCTTTAAGTTCATCTCTAAGCTTAGCAGCCTCCTCGAAATTAAGCTCTGCAGCAGCCTTGTTCATACGCTTGGTAATTCGAGCAATCTCCTCCTTAAGCTCCTTAGCTGTCATAGACTCTGGTTCCTTAGCATACTGCAAGCGTTTTTCCTCCTTGGAAGCTTCTGCATCTGCCTCTAAGGATATTATGTCTCGAATCTCCTTTTTAATACTCTCAGGAGTTATACCATGTGCTTTGTTATACTCATCCTGAATGGTTCTTCTTCTATTTGTTTCCTTAAGGGCAACATCCATAGATTTGGTGATGGTGTCAGCATACATAATAACGTGACCATCAACATTTCTAGCTGCTCGACCTATAGTCTGAATAAGAGATGTCTCGGAACGAAGGAATCCCTCCTTGTCCGCATCTAATATTGCCACCAATGTAATCTCTGGAATATCAAGTCCCTCCCTAAGCAGGTTAATTCCTACAAGCACATCAAACACTCCCATACGAAGGTCGCGAACTATTTCTATACGTTCCAAAGTATCTATATCAGAGTGCAAATACTTAACTTTGATATCAAGCTGTCTCATATACTCAGTTAAGTCCTCAGCCATACGCTTTGTAAGAGTAGTAACTAAAATCTTGTGGCCTAAGGCAACCTCTTTGTTAACCTCCGCAACAAGGTCATCTATCTGTCCCTCAACAGGTCTAACCTCTACCAAAGGATCTAACAAGCCAGTAGGACGAATCACCTGTTCCGCACGATTCTCCTGATGCTCCGCCTCATATTCTCCCGGTGTAGCAGACACATAAAGAATCTTATCTACCCTGTCCTCAAACTCTCCAAAGTTAAGAGGTCTGTTATCAAGGGCGGATGGTAATCTAAAACCATAATCCACAAGAGTCTGCTTTCTGGCTCTGTCTCCTGCATACATACCTCTGACCTGAGGAAGAGTAATGTGGGACTCGTCTATAATAAGCAGATAATCATCTTCAAAAAACTTAAGCAAGGTGTTAGGCGTTGCTCCCGGTTCAAGTCCCGCTAAAACTCTTGAATAATTCTCTATTCCTGAGCAAAAGCCTGTCTCTCTAAGCATCTCCATATCAAACTGAGTTCTCTCAGAAATTCTCTGAGCCTCTAAAAGCTTATCGTTAGACTTAAAATAGTCTACTCTCTCCTTAAGCTCTGCCTCAATATCTACTATGGCCTTCTTAAGCTTATCCTCTGCAACCACATAGTGGGATGCAGGAAATATACAGGCAAAGTTAAGACTTCTCTTAATCTCTCCTGTAAGAGGATCAAACTCAACTATTCTATCTATCTCATCCCCAAAAAATTCAACTCTTATAGCATCTTCAAAGGTAGACACCGGAATAATATCAAGCACATCTCCCTTCACACGAAATGTTCCTCTGGCGAAGTCCATATCATTCCTAGTGTACTGTATGTCTATAAGCTGTCTGATGACCTCATCTCTATCCTTAATCATACCCGGACGAAGAGACATCATCATTGACTTATAATCTTCAGGATCACCTATACCATATATACAGGAAACAGAAGAAACCACTATTACATCATTACGCTCTATTAAAGCTGCTGTAGCACTGTGTCTCATCTTATCAATTTCATCATTAACTGAGGAATCCTTAGCAATGTAAGTATCTGTAGATGGAACATACGCCTCTGGCTGATAGTAATCATAATAGGACACAAAATACTCTACCGCGTTGTGAGGAAAAAATGCTTTGAACTCGCTATATAGCTGAGCTGCCAGAGTTTTGTTATGGGCCAAAATAATAGTTGGCTTATTAAGCTTTGCAATAACATTAGCCATAGTAAAGGTTTTACCTGAACCAGTAACACCCAGCAAGGTCTGTTGCTTTTTACCTGCTTCAAAACCTTTAACCAACGAATCTATAGCCTCAGGCTGATCACCTGTAGGTTGATATTCTGACACCAATTCAAAATGGTCCATTGCATTATCCTCCATCACTTTCACATCAACAGCGTAAACAACATTTATAATAATAATCTCAAAATTTTTATAAATATTAGTAATATCATTATTATATCCAAACATAATAACTATATCACAATCCTCCGAAATTGTACAGAGTTAAATGAACATTTGTTCTATTTCTAATCACAATAAAAGCTCCTCTAAAACGAAGAGCTCTTATCATATTATAGCTACTTAGAATCTTTCCTCCATAGCCTTAATTAATGAATAAACCATAGTATGCACAGGTACTGCCACATTACACTGAGATGCTATAGCCAGCAAGCTTCCTGTCATAGTTTCAATCTCAGTCTTCTTGTTTTTCTTGATATCCTGAAGAGTAGATGAACGATGTTCTCCTGTAACAGGGATAAGTTTGTTAAACAATTCATCTCTGTACTCATCAGCATTTGCCCAATATGTTCTGCAGTTTGCAGCTCTAATTACCGAGAATGTCTCCTCAATAAGAACATCTAACATAGAGTGTGCATAATCATTAGCTGCAAGCTCACCATATGACATATCAAGTATAGCACCAAGTGGATTAAGTGTTGTGTTATAGATAAACTTGTCCCACAGAGCAATGCTTATGTCTTCATCCACCTGTGCAGGAAGTCCAGACTTATTAATCGCTTCTGCCAGAGGTCTAACAACTTCTAAATCACCACCATAGATTGATCCGATTAAGATTGGAGCCTGATGAGCAGTAATTGTACTCTCGTTAGGGACCTCTCTCTTAAATCCTGTTATTACTCTACTGTGGTATAAACTACTCTCATGGAAGAATTCTAAGAACGGAGTCTCATAACCCATACCATTCTGCATAAATACTATAACTCCATTATCCTTCATACAAGCCTCTGCCTCAGAAAGCTTTGTTGCAACCTCAAGATTAGCAGTTGTCTTAGTCGCAATAATAACGTAGTCATAAGCATCCTTAGGAAGCTTTGCATACTCATCATATACACCAACCTGACCTGCAGCTATACTCACATTACCAAACATTCCTTTTCTGGCAATTCCAGCATTTTGAATAGCAAGCTTTCTCTCAAAGGTAGATGTAATAAAATCAACATCCACATTGCTACATTTAAGTGATGCACCTACACCAATTCCAACTGAACCTGCTCCAATAATCAATACCTTCATACAATTTACCCCCATTTCTATTTATCGTATTTAATAACTACAGATGATATCTTAGGAAGCTTTATGGTAAGTGTATTATTCCTTACTGTATACTCTTCCTTGTCAAGCACATAGCCTTCCTCTGTTGTAAGCATAAGTCTTGTAAGAACAGACCTATCAGGTATTCCAAGTCTGCTAACATGGATGCTAAGCTCTCTATCCTCATAATCGTTATTCATCATAACAATTACTGCCTGCTTATCTGTAAATCTACCATAGCTAATCAGCTTATAAGAACCGTGAAGAAACATTACAGAGCCCTTCATAAGCGCCTCATTAGCCTTGTGTATCTTAATAATATCCTTGTGGAACTGTATCAGTTCTACGTCCTCTCGTCCCCAAGGATAGGTTCTTCTATTATCCGGGTCAGTCCAACCACAAAGTCCTGCCTCGTCACCGTAGTAAATAGTTGGCGCTCCAGGCCAGGTCATCTGGAATACAACAGCCTCACGGAATACTCCCTTATTAATATTCTCATTTGCGGCATGTGGTCCCATAGTATGAATACGACCAACTCGTCTATTGGTTCTAGTCAGGAATCTAGAGTGGTCATGATTAGAAAGCTCATTCATGGCTATCTCTAAAGAATTCTGATTAAACCTTGACATATGATGTCTAAGCGAACCTGTAAATGCATCCGGGTTACCAAGCAAATCACCTCTAAACTCGTCACTGTGCTTTTCAACACCAGTCAAAAACCAGGTAATAGGCTCCATAAACGCATCATAGTTCATAACTGTATCCCACTGGTCACCCAATAACCAATTCTTAGCATCGCCATAATGCTCTGCAAGTATGATTGCATCCGGATTAGCCTTCTTAACTCTCTTACGGAAGTCTCTCCAAAACTTATGGTTAAACTCCTCTGTGTAGCCGAGATCTGCGGCCACATCAAGTCTCCAACCGTCACAGTTATAAGGTGGTGATACCCATTTCTCACCTATTCTCATAATGTATTCATAAAGCTTCTCTGATTCCTCATAATTAAGCTTTGGAAGGGTATCATGTCCCCACCAGCCATTGTAGCTTCCGTTATATGGCCACTGCCACTGATCCTGGAATTTGAAAAAGCTTCTATATGGACTTTCTGCATCAGTATAGGCACCCTTTTCGTAGCCCTCCTGATTCTCGTATATGCACTCTCTGTCAAGCCACTTGTTAAATGAACCACAGTGGTTGAACACACCATCAAGGATAATCTTCATACCACGCTTGTGAACCTCTTCAACAAGCTTAGCAAACAAAGCGTTACTAGCCTCTAGATTTTCCTTATTGGTTACTCTGTTAATATATCTGGTTGAGTCCTTGTTAGTCTTAGACCATTCTGGGAGACAGTCACCTTCATCCTTAACTATAACTCCAAAATGTGGATCTATATAGTCATAATCCTGAATGTCATACTTATGATTAGATGGTGATACAAATATAGGATTTAAATATATTACATCCACACCTAAATCCTTAAGGTAATCCAATTTATCCATAACACCTTGCAAGTCACCACCATAGAAGGAACGAACATCCATATTATCAGGATACTTAAACCAATCTGTTACCCTTCTGGTTCCCTCACCTATATAGCAGTACTCATTATCAAGTACATCATTACTCTCATCACCGTTACAAAATCTATCCACAAATATCTGATAGAAAACTGCCCCTCTTGCCCAGGTAGGAACCTTAAAGCCTGGGAATATCTGAAAGTTGTAATCCGGGTTAACAGTTCTCTGTGAACCAAGCTTATTGTAGTAGCAGGTTACATT
>JAGALE010000002.1 GCA_017625335.1 Lachnospiraceae bacterium | reverse complement strand
GTTCTCATTATTATCCTCCTAAAATATATGTAATCAATTTATTATAGCACTTTTTAGGAGGATAATAATGAGAACATATTTAGTAACAGGTGGAGCAGGATTTATTGGCTCAAATTACATTCACTATATGTTTAAGAAGTACGGTGATGAAATTAGAATTATCAATGTTGATGTATTAACATATGCAGGAAATCTTGAGAACTTAAAGGATGTTGAGAATAGAGACAACTATACCTTTGTTAAGGCAGATATCTGTGATAAGGAAGCTATTGCTAAGATTTTTGCGGAGAATGATATTGATAGAGTAGTACATTTTGCAGCAGAGTCACATGTAGATAGAAGTATTCGTAATCCTGAGGTTTTTGTTCAGACTAATGTGCTTGGTACAGCAGTTATGCTTAACTGTGCAAAGGCAGCTTGGGAGCTTCCTGATGGTACATTTAAGGAGGGTAAGAAGTTCCTTCATGTATCAACAGATGAGGTATATGGTTCGCTTCCGGATGATCCAAATGCTTACTTCTATGAGACTACACCATATGATCCACACAGCCCATATTCAGCTAGTAAGGCATCAAGTGATATGCTTGTAAAGGCATATATGGACACATATAAGTTCCCTGCAAATATTACTAACTGCAGTAACAACTATGGTCCTTACCAGTTCCCGGAGAAGCTTATACCACTTATTATTAATAACGCACTTCAGGGTAAGAAGCTTCCTGTATATGGCGATGGTAAGAATGTTCGTGACTGGCTTTATGTAGAGGATCATGCTAAGGGAATCGATATGGTTCAGGAGCAGGGTAAGTTATTTGAGACTTATAACATTGGTGGTCATAATGAGAAGCAGAACATTGAGATTATTCACATAATCATTGATACACTTCAGGAGATGCTTCCGGAGGGCGATCCAAGAAAGGCACTTGTAACTCGTGACTTAATTACTTATGTTGAGGATAGAAAGGGTCACGACAGAAGATATGCAATCGCTCCGGATAAGATTAAGGCAGAGGTAGGCTGGTATCCAGAGACTATGTTCGCAGAGGGCATCAAGAAGACAATTGCCTGGTTCTTTGAGAACGAGGAGTGGATGAAGAATGTAACTAGCGGAGATTATCAGAAGTATTACTCTGAGTTATATAAGATGTAAAAGGAGATAAAAATGAAGGGAATTATTCTTGCGGGTGGTTCAGGTACAAGACTGTATCCACTTACTAAGGCTGTATCAAAGCAGATAATGCCTGTATATGATAAGCCTATGA
Source organism: Lachnospiraceae bacterium (assembly GCA_017625335.1). Classification (GTDB taxonomy): domain Bacteria; phylum Bacillota; class Clostridia; order Lachnospirales; family Lachnospiraceae; genus Coprococcus_C. The sequence goes on along the minus strand of JAGALE010000002.1, from coordinate 14,661 downwards.
TATATTATCCGCTATCAACATTGATGTTGGCGGGAATTAGAGAAGTATTGATTATTTCAACACCTAGAGATTTACCGGTATTTGAGGAGCTTTTTGGAACAGGTGAGCAGCTTGGTATGAAGTTTTCATATGCTGTTCAGGAGGTGCCAAGAGGACTTGCTGATGCATTCATTATCGGTGAAGAATTTATAGGTGATGATAGTGTTGCCCTTGTTCTTGGTGATAACATTTTCTATGGACAGAGCTTTTCAAAGGTTCTTAAGAATGCGGCTTCAAGAGATAAGGGAGCTACAATCTTTGGATACTATGTAAAGGATCCTAGAGAATATGGTGTGGTAGAGTTTGATGAGAATGGTAAGGCTCTCTCAATCGAGGAAAAGCCAGAACATCCAAAGTCAAATTATGCAGTACCAGGTCTTTATTTCTATGATAATGATGTAGTTGAGATAGCTAAAAATGTTAAGCCATCAGCCAGAGGTGAAATTGAGATAACAAGTATTAACAATGAGTACCTTAACAGAGGAACACTTATGGTTGAGACATTAGGTAGAGGCTTTGCTTGGCTTGATACAGGTAACCATGATATGCTTCTTGATGCAGCAGATTTCGTAGCTGCTTTTCAGAAGAGACAGGGACTTTATATTTCTTGTATTGAGGAGATAGCATATAAGAGAGGGTTTATCGACAGAGATCAGCTCTTAAAGCTTGCTGAGCCTCTTATGAAGACTGCTTATGGTCAGTACCTTGTGGATGTGGCTAACGGATTATAGTTGATTCTATACTGTGAGAACATTAAATTAGTAAAACTAACAATTTATGTAAAAAGAATGGATATGAGCTTATAGCTCATATCCATTCTTTTTTAACAGCTCTCTGGCTGTATCTATTGAATCTACTCCTGACTTGTTCTTAACAGGGGCGAATTCCTTTTCCCTGTCAACTTCAAAAACAAGACAATCATCCATTTCATGAATTAAGTCAAGTGCTAAGGTCTCGAATTTTAGACCATTTGGTTCAGTTGGCTCTATATATTCTAACTTATCATTAATATAAGGAACAGCTTTTTTTACTACATGCAAAGGCATCTTGCTATCTAAGGTTTCCTTAAGTCTGCTTATAGGGAATAGATAATTAAGAGTAACACCGAAGCCATAAGCAAGTGCCCCGTCTTCTGTGGTTTGATATCTCATATCCTCGGAAAGCTCATAATATTCTATGATATGTGGCTTACCGTTTTCCTTGCAGATAGCACCCACCTTTTCTTCAGGAAAGGCTTTTCTAACAACCTTGGAACCGCACATTTTTCCTGACTCAATAGTAGCTCCTAAGAATACAGGATCTGCTATTCCCTGCAATACATTATCTACTGCAAAAACATTAATCCATTCTACAGGACCGTTGAAGATTTCATCTAACAATCCTGCTTTATTCATTGAACTAAACCATCCGCCGTTGCCATTAGGTGAAAGAGCAAGGGTATGAGAAGAATTCATAAGAATTTTTCCGTTAAAGTCAGTGGCTGGATTAAGCTCCTGTACAAAGAAATGAAGATAATCGGGATTGTAGCCAAAGTTATCGTGCTCCTTGAAAAAGCTTGTTGTATCCTGATAATTAATATCGCTAGTCATTATATACATATGAATCCATGAACCGGTTTCTTTTACCACCTTAAGTGTGTGCTCCATAAGAAGACTAAATATTGATAGCTCCTTGGTAATACCCATGTTGAAGCAACCCTTTGGTTTGTCGTGGCCAAGTCTTGTTCCCTGTCCTCCAGCCAGAAGGAGAAGACATAATTTACCGTCCTGGATAGCCTTAATGCCAGTTGCTTTATATGAAGCCTGATTGTCCTTAATGTCACTTATGGACAAGGCTCCTATGGGTTCGATGATTGAATTCTCATTAGACTCTTTTTTGCTAAGAGAATCTAAAAAACTCCAATCTATGTTGGAAATTTGATTGTACAAAATTTCTCTTTCGTCATTAGACAGCTTATCTTCATATTGTAAAAGATGCTTCTGATTGTACTTTTCTAAAAAATCATTAATTATGGTGTTGTTCATGTAATTTCCTCTTCTAAAAATAGCTTGCTATATTTGCTTGATATGTTTCTTGATTTTTAGTGTATCTTTAAATACTTTTATGATGGTTTTTATTGTCATTCGAGATTTTTCCCGTCTTTCTCTACTAAAGTTTAAAGTAATAGGCATCTCTATAATTTTGTAGCCAAGCTTGCTTGCTGTTGCAAGTATTTCAATGTCGAATGCAAAGCCTGTTGTGATTAGTCCTTCACATATAGGCTTTATAACATCTTGCTTAAATAATTTGATTCCAGTTTGGGTATCCTTAATTTTAAGCTTAAACATAAGCTTTAATAAAAAATAGTATCCAAGACTCATTATTTTTCTAATTAATGGATAGTATAGTTTGGAATCCTTGTGCATTTTAGAACCAATGGCTACATGAGCATTGTTTTTCTGTAAGGCCTCTAAAAAGCCTTTAAGCATTATAGGTGGAAGCTCCAAATCAGAATCCAAGAAAGCAATATATTCACCATTGGCAAGCTTTACGCCCTCTTTTATTGCACCGCCCTTACCCTTATTTTCGGAATAAGAGATGTAATTAATGCTTGGGTCTTCCTGGGATGCCTTGATAATTTCTTCCTCGGTGTTATCCTTGCTACCATCATTAACTGCAATTATGGAGAAATCATTGTGAAATGTTTTTATTATTTTTGCAGCTTCGAGAAGATTGTGTGCTATGTGATCTCCTTCGTTATAAGCAGGCATTATTACCACTAACTGGTGATAAGGACCGTTCTCTTTAATTGAAGTGATATACTTGTTTGTCATTACTCTTCTCCTAAAAAATACATACCAAATCAGTATATCATATAAAAAAATGATTTACAATGCTGCTGTAAAACTAAAAAGCATATATGAGAAACTGTATATATAAATTTAGATGAACTAAAGCCTTTAATATATAGATAAGGATGCTTTAAATTAAATACGAAAAATAAGCTAAAAAGATAACGCTTGTAAATATGGTGGTACAAGTCTGGAAATAGGTTATTGGATAAATGTTACATAAATGTTACACAAAATACAAATATAGGTTGTATTTTTTTATCGAATAATGTATTATATATCAGGATGAAATCGAATACAATAAATTCGAGCATAGCAAATTCCATTTTGATGAAAGGAAAACTATGAGTAAGGATAAGAAAAAGAAAAAATCAAAAAATTCAAACCTTAAATGGGGTATAGCTCTTCTGGCGGAGATAGTAATACTTGCTCTTATGGTAGTGGGGTATATGTATTTTTGGACTAACGAAAAGTTAGATGCCATACAGTATGAAGAGATAAAGGAAGAGGATATTGTTAAGAATGAAGGTGCTAATGATGACCAGAAGGGGTACAAGACAATTGCTCTGTTTGGTATAGATTCAAGAAGCACAGATTCTATGAAGGAAGGTAATCGTAGTGATACTATAATGATTGCTAGTATAAATCAGGATACCAATGAGGTAAGAATAGTGTCCGTATATAGAGATACTATCTTGGAAATTGCTGATGGAAGTGGTCTTACTGCTAAGGTTAATGCAGCTTATTCCTATGGAGGACCTGAGCTTGCAATTAATACTCTTAATGCAAATCTCGACCTTGAGATTACAGACTTCGTTACAGTTAATTTCCTTGCTCTTAGCAAGACTATTGATAACTTAGGCGGAATTGTAATTCATGTAGAAGAGAATGAGCTACAGATGCTTAATGCTTGTATTACAGAGCAGATTAATATTACAGGAATATATTCAGAGGGAGTATTTACTACAGGCGATTTACTTCTCAATGGTACACAGGCTACCGGTTATGCTAGAATCAGAAGTACTGATCAGGGCGATATTACTAGAACGGAAAGACAAAGAGATGTACTTAATAAGATACTTCAAAAGGCTAAGACAGCAGATATGGAAACTTTAGAGAATATTATAGATGATGTATTCCCTAATGTTTGCACAAGTATATCAAAGGATGAGATGATATCCTTAGCTAAAGGGCTGTTAGAATATGAAATGGGACCATCAGTTGGTTTTCCACTTGCATATATGCCATATGATCATGGAACAAAGGGTTCTATATTGGTTCCTGCAGATTTAAGTACAAATGTATCTGCCTTACATGAGTTCTTATTTGGTACAGAAAATTATATACCAACTCAGTCAGTCCAAAACATAAGCATGAAGATTCAGACAGAAACAGGAATATGGCCACAGGAGATAGATGTGGATGCTATTATATCTGGAGGAACTGGACAGTAGTATAAAAAGTCACCTAAATTGTTAGGTGACTTTTTTGCTGCGAAAAAAACGCTGATTTTTTGTGGAAAAAAGTAGAAAATAATGATTTTTTGTATTGATTTATTTTCAATATATGTTTAATATGTAAGCAGGGGGGGGACAAGTGAAAAGGAAGGTGCTTTTATGGCGAGAAGAAAATGTGTAGGTAACAAGGGATTTTCTTTGGTGGAGCTAATAATTGTAATTGCTATTATGGCGATTTTGGCCGGTGCAATTGCTCCTGCAGTCATTAGATATATTAGAAAAGCTAGAGCTGCAAGAGCTACGGATGAGGCAAGAGTAATAGTAAACGCTGTTGAGGTGGCGTTGGCTACTAAGGCGGCAGAGGATGCAGATATAACATACAGTAATACCTTTGTAGATGACGATGGTGATAATAGAACGGTTGGTCTAGTTACAAATTGGGTATTAAGTGAGGCACAATCAGGTAATGTAATGACTGAAAGTAACCCTGAGTATTCGAATTATATTATAGCTGTGGAAATATTAGATAATTTATCATCCTCCTCAAGTCACTCGTACAAATTTTTTAATTTTACAGGAAGCAAAACAAATATTATAGGTATGGATTGTGCTCAGTTTGCTCAAACCTATGATAACTGTCCTGGTGTTATAGTGGCATATGGAACTAATGGTAAGGTGCTTATGCTGGAATACTATAACTATGGATGTTTGATTCATTATGAGAATAATGAGTATACTTATTATGAAGATGAGGAAACCTTTATTTCATCAGATCGAGTAAGATAAGTTATAGCAGTTTTTTGTATAGTAAAAACCAACAGTAAAGATAACTATTAAAAAATAAGAACCAGATTTAATCATTGTGGATTTGCTGTAATCCGGATTGATTAAATCTGGTTCTTATTTTTTAATATATTAATGAAGTTATATGTAAAATAAACATAATATTTTTAACTTTTTAAGATGTTAAATGGCTAATGGAAGGATAAGAAGGTATTCCGTTCTCATAATCCAAAGCTATTTCACCTTCCACAAGTGGTTTTAGGTATGTCAGCATATCCTGAGTTACATCATTGCCGGCAGCGTTAATCCACTCTCTTGGAACAGACTTGGCCTTGTTGGCAATATCTAAAACAGGTGAGTGTGAAATAGTATATTCGTAAGGCTGGTTGCTGGTTCTGTTAATTATAGTCATGAATTCGCTATGACCTTCTTCTATGAATTTAACAGCCATCTTACCAAGTGAAAAACCTTCCTCCAAATCAGTTTTAGATGATAAATGTGCAGCACTTCTCTGAAGAACATTTATTTCTACAGAACGAACCTTAACTCCTAATTCTCTGCTTACCAGGTTTTCTAAATATTTTCCCGTGCCACTTAGCTGTGCATGACCAAATTTGTCGGCTACTGTACTTGTGGCAGAAATGTAATTGCCATCCTTGTCATGGATTCCTTCAGAAACAGCAACAATTACATTTTTCTTAACAGGCAAAAGGGCTTTGATATCCTCTATAAACTGCTTTTGATCAAAGCTAGTCTCTGGCAAGTATATTAAATGAGGTGCTTCACTAAATTCTGTACGTGCCAATGCGGAGGCTGCTGTAAGCCAGCCGGCATCACGACCCATAATTTCTACAATAAGTACGCTCTGAATATCGTAAATGTATGTATCATATGCCATCTCACGCATGGAGGTTGCAATGTATTTTGCAGCAGAACCAAAGCCAGGTGTGTGATCTGTAACCACAAGGTCGTTGTCTATGGTTTTTGGAATTCCTGCAATTAGAATATCACTTCCTATAGATTTGGCATATTTTGAAAGCTTATCTACTGTGTCCATAGAATCATTGCCGCCAATATAAAAGAAAGCGCCAACATTCATATCTGCAAAGGTTTTAAAGATAGCTTCATAGGTTTCGGCCCCGTTATCTATATCAGGAAGCTTAAATCTACAGGAACCAAGATACATAGCAGGGGAATGAGATAGCTTAGTGATAAAGTCTTTAGAGCTATCTGTCAGGTCTAAAAAGTTGTTTTTTAAAACACCCTGTATTCCGTGGATAGAACCATAGATTTTATCAAATATAGAGCTTTCTATAACGCCTTCTATTACTCCTGCAAGAGAAGCGTTAATAGCGACAGTTGGACCTCCTGACTGGGCTACGATACAGTTTTTCTTCATAAAATAATACCTCGTATAATCTAGTTATAATGTGGTTAAAAAATGTAAAATTTCTAAACTTAGGATAGAATATCATATAAAATGTAAAATGGCTATATGTCAATGGATTTTTTGTTGAAAAAACTTATAAAAAATCATCAAAAAATTAGTTATTTATTACACTGTAAAATAGAATAAAAATATTGAAAAAAGCATACAATTATTATATAATTAAGACACTTAATAAAAGTATATGGTTTATGTCTGGGATGTCCGATATGACCTGATATTTTGAACCTACAAAACTTTAAAAGGGATTCCTATATTTACAAGCGGATGTCAGGCCTCCTTTGTCAGTGGAAGGCAGAAACTTGTGTGCGGTCACCCACCTAGCTATGGCTAGGAGTCAAAAATCAGGAGACGGCATTTCGGATATAATGAAAAGCGAGCATTGTGCTCGCTTTTTTCATTAGGATAAAATGATGAAAAACTTTTTGAAAATATTAAAAAACACAAATTAAAATTATTATCTTTTGTTGACACTAAAAAATCTATATGAGATAATGAGCGAAGTATTATTTAAACGGAGGAATGAAACAAAAATGTATAGTTTTGATGAAGTTTTATCATTAGACCCAGAAGTAGCTGCAGCTATGAATGCAGAGATTGCTAGACAGAACGATAACATAGAGCTTATTGCATCTGAGAACATTGTATCTAAGGCAGTAATGGCTGCTATGGGAAGCCCACTTACTAACAAGTATGCTGAGGGATATCCAGGTAAGAGATATTACGGTGGATGTGAGCATGTTGATGTGGTAGAGGATCTTGCAAGAGAGAGAGCTAAGGAGCTTTTTGGTTGTGAGTATGTAAATGTTCAGCCTCACTCAGGTGCACAGGCAAATATGGCAGTATTCTTCGCTATTATGGAGCCAGGTGATACATTTATGGGTATGAACTTAGCTCACGGCGGACACCTTACACATGGTTCACCTGTAAATATGTCAGGAAAGTATTTCAACATTGTACCTTATGGTGTTAATGATGATGGATTTATAGATTATGATGAGGTAGAGAGAATTGCTAAGGAGTGCAAGCCAAAGCTTATTGTAGCAGGAGCTTCTGCTTATGCAAGAGCAATTGATTTTAAGAGATTTAGAGAAATCGCTGATTCAGTTGGTGCAGTACTTATGGTAGATATGGCTCATATCGCAGGTCTTGTAGCTGCAGGACAGCATGAGAGTCCAATCCCATATGCTCATGTTACAACAACTACTACTCATAAGACTCTTAGAGGACCTCGTGGTGGTATGATTTTATCAAGCAATGAGGTTAATGAGAAGTATAACTTTAATAAGGCAGTGTTCCCAGGAATTCAGGGTGGACCACTTATGCATGTAATCGCTGCAAAGGCAGTTTGCTTTAAGGAAGCATTGTCAGACGAGTATAAGGCATATCAGGCACAGGTTGTTAAGAATGCTGCAGCACTTTCTAAGGCACTTATTGAGAGAGGCTTTAATATAGTATCAGGTGGTACTGATAATCACCTTATGCTTGTGGATTTACAGAATCTTGACCTTACAGGTAAGGAAGTTGAGAAGCTTCTTGATTCAGTACATATTACATGTAATAAGAACACAGTACCTAACGATCCAAAGTCACCATTCGTAACAAGTGGTATTAGACTTGGTACACCAGCCATTACTACAAGAGGTGCTAAGGAAGAGGATATGATTACAATCGCAGACGCTATTAAGGCTGCTGTTATAGACAAGGATAACGATAAGGCTATGGCTTTAGTTAAGAGCATAACTGATAAGTATCCTTTATATGCATAATTAATTATAAAAGGGCTGCCAATTAATTTGAGCAGTCCTTTTTTAAAATGTGGGGACAAGTTGTTTGAGGGAGATTTATAACTCTTGGTTTGGGGTATAATGTTTTGTGTAATATAGTATTTATAGTAAAGCTTAATAAGGTGCAGATGTTTAATTGAAACAAATATATTGCAGAAATCATATGCAATAACGAAGCAGTGCGAACTGAACTGCAATATATGAATTGAGGGATATGAATTACATGATATGAATTACAGGAAATGGAGACAATATGAAGGACGAGAATAAAAAAAGAGATAATATCAAATACAATAATAGTCAGAATAATAGTCAGGGAAATAATCAAATTAATAATGATGATAATAAATCTGGAAAGCAAAATGGTGGAAGAAAAAAGTCTAACGTGATTATGCTGATTTTAGCCATAGTCATAACATTTGTTTTCTGGCAGTCTATTAATTCATTTATGAAGGCGGGAGAGGAAGAGATACCATATAGTCAATTCTTAGAGATGCTTGAGGATGGCAACGTAAAGGAAGTAAAAATATATGGTAGTGAGATAGTATTTAATCCTGTAAAAGAGACAAACTCTGCCCAGACAACCACATATAGGGTTGTCAGAGCGGATGACTTCAGTATTGTAGACAGACTTCACGAGTCAGGAGTGGAATTTGAGCAAATAGATGAAGGTGGAGCTGTAATAGTATATGAAATTTTATCCTTTGTGCTAATGATAGGTGGATTTTATATATTGATGCTTCTTTTGATGAAGGGAGCTAGCAAAAGTGGCGCTTTTGGAATGGGCAAAAGTCATGCAAAGATATATGGTGTGGAGGATTCCACAGGTGTAACCTTTGCAGATGTAGCAGGACAGGAGGAGGCTAAGGAGTCTCTCACTGAATTAGTAGATTTTCTTCATAAGCCTGAAAAGTATATTGAGATAGGTGCAAAGCTTCCTAGAGGAGCTCTTCTTGTGGGACCTCCGGGAACTGGTAAGACATTACTTGCCAAGGCAGTGGCTGGAGAGGCAAAGGTTCCTTTTTTCTCATTGTCAGGCTCGGAGTTTGTAGAGCTTTATGTAGGTATGGGTGCAAAGAGAGTTAGAGACTTGTTTAAAGAGGCTAACGAGAAATCACCATGTATAATATTTATAGATGAGATAGATGCAATAGGAAGAAGCAGAGATACTAGACACTCCGGTGGAGATTCTGAGAGAGAACAAACTCTTAATCAGCTTCTTTCAGAGATGGATGGCTTTGATAATACTAAGGGAATAGTGGTACTTGCTGCTACTAACAGACCTGAGGTTTTAGATAAGGCATTACTTAGACCGGGACGTTTTGACAGAAGAATAGTTGTTTCTAAACCAGATGTTAAGGGCAGAATAGATACATTAAAGGTTCATGCTAAGAACGTAAAGCTTGATGAGACTGTTGACTTCAAGGAGCTTGCTTTGGCAACTGCAGGTTCAGTAGGTGCAGACCTTGCTAATATAATTAATGAGGGAGCTCTTATGGCGGTTCGTAAGGGAAGAGAGATGGTATCTCAGAAGGATTTGTTAGAGTCCATAGAGGTAGTCTTTGCCGGTAAGGAGAAAAAGGAAAAGCTTCTTACACCTAAGGAGAAGAAGATAGTTGCTTACCACGAGGTGGGTCACGCATTGGTGGCAGCCCTTCAGAAGAATACTCTTCCTGTACAGAGAATAACAATTGTTCCTAGAACCTCGGGCGCGTTGGGATATGTATGGCAGGTTCCAGAGGAAGAAAAACAGTTAGAAAGCAAGGTTGAGCTTCAGGAGGAGATTGTGATTTGCTTGGCCGGTAGAGCGGCAGAGGAGCTTAAGTTTGATTCTGTTACAACTGGTGCGTCTAATGATATAGAAAAGGCAACCAATATTGCCAGAACTATGGTTACTATGTATGGTATGTCCGATAGATTTGGAATGGTTCAGTTAGAGGGAATAACCGGAGAGTATTTGGACAGAAGAAGAGTCCTTAACTGTTCATCTGAGACAGAAACCTTGGTTGATGCAGAGGTTAAGAATATGATTAAGGAGTCCTATGAGAAGGCATTGGCTCTTCTTAAGGATAATATGTCGACCTTAGAGGCTATAGCTCAGGTTCTTATTGAAAAGGAAAATCTGTCCGGTCAGGAATTTATGGAGCTGTTTAAGGAGCATACAGGAACTAGTCTTAAGGTTTCGGAAAATGTAATTGACATCGATAGAGATGAGGTTGCTTCTAGCAATGCTGTAGTTGAAGATAATAGTGTTGATAACCCTTCTGCAGATGTTACAGAAGATGAGTAGATGGAGATGAAAAGACATGGAATATAATAATATGGGCTACAATTTTTTCGCAACCATAGCTAGAATGAAATATATAGAGCGATGGGCTCTTATGAGAAATACCAGGCCGGAAAATCTTTCCGAACATAGCTTGGAAGTAAGTATGATAGCTCATGCCCTTTGTGTAATAGGTAATGTTCGTTATGACAAGGAGCTTAATGAGGAGAAGGCTGCTCTTATGGGTATATATCATGATGCATCAGAGATAATAACCGGAGATATGCCTACACCGATAAAGTATTACAATAAGGACATGAAGGATACCTTTAGAAAAATTGAAGATGAGGCTAATAAGACCTTGCTTAATCAGCTGCCGGAGGATATGAAGGCATACTATGAAAAGCTATTCTTTAAATCAGAGGAATACGCTTATGAGTGGAAGCTTGTAAAGGCAGCAGATAAGCTTTCAGCACTTATCAAGTGTATGGAGGAAGAAAAAACCGGTAATAGGGAATTTGTAAAGGCAAGAGAAACTATAGCCAATGCAGTGGATAAACTGGCAGAGACTCTCCCTGAGGTGAATGATTTCGTGAAAGATTTCCTTGGAGCTTACAACAAAACTTTGGATGAATTGAATTAAAGAATATGTTAAGAATATAAAATGCACCCTGAAATATTGGATAAAAATATCCTCTAGTAAGGGTGCATTTTATTGTTAATTACAGCAAAATTATGTGTGTAGTTATATTTGATTATATAGATGCGTATTGCTATATATCTATATCCAACCGCCGTCAAATTTTATGATTTCTCCTGTCATATAGTCGGGCATATCTATAACTCCTTTTATACACTTAGCGGCTTCTATAGGAGTGCACATTCTTCCGTAAGGGATTTCTTCGCACAGGGCGGAAAGCTCTTCTGGGTCTAAGTGCCCGTTCATAGTTGTATTTACAGCTCCAAATGCAATAGCATTGACGGATATGTGGCTAGGTGCCAGCTCCTTTGCTAAAGCCTTGGTAAATGCATTTACAGCCCCCTTGGTTGTGGAGTAAGCAACCTCGCAGGAAGCGCCAACTAGTCCCCAAACAGATGAAACATTGATGATTCTGCCAACCTTTTCTCGAATCATATATGGAAGTACTTCGTGAGAAAAATTATATACAGAATTAATATTTGTATTTATTATTTGCTGCCACTCAGCAGGTGTGCAATCTGTAAAAAGACCTACTTGAGAAATAGCGGCATTGTTAACTAGAGCGTAGATGCTACCGGCTTCTTTTATTACTGTGTCTATCATTTTTTTGGCGAAGCTATAATCAGCAACGTCCCCCACCATTGCCAGGCAGGTTTTGCCCATTTGATTAATTTTTTCCTGTAGCTCCCCAAGGCGTTTAGTGTCCTTGCTACAACATACTGCAATATAATCATAATCCGAAGCAAGGGTTAATGCTGTTTCGTATCCTATACCTCTTGATGCTCCTGTTATTATAATTGATTTCATCATAATTCTCCTTTAATCAAAATAATTTGGATAAGTATGAATAAAGCTGTTCTATGGTTGATTATCCTATAAATGGTTGAAAAACACAATAACATTTGTTATACTATCACGAGAAAAGTTTTGAAGAAGCAGATGTTGATTTGCGTAGAAATTATTATAGAAACTATTTAGGTAGAACCTATTTGCATAGGATTTATTTGCATAGGATCTATTTGTACATAACTGATAGATAATTGGAGGAAATATAATGAAGAAGCAGAGTATGGTGGGTTTGTTTTTCTCTATGTTTTTGAGAGCAACCGTAATTATATTAGCTATAGTAATAGTTGTTTTTGGAGTGGTATTTATAAGCAAGGTTATGCAGAAGGAAGATGGAAAGGATAAAGGGCCTGCAACAACTGCAAGTCCAAATGTGCTTACTGAGGCGGAAGGTCATGATGAGCTTTTGTACACAGATCCATCAGAAACTACAGAGTATGTTACAGCTGTAGATACAGAGGCAACAGAAGCTACTGAGGCAGAGGTAATAATGTCATATGACGCTAATATTTTAGTGCTTAACAGTACAGATGTAATTGGACTTGCGGGAAGATGGTGCGAAACCTTAGGTGGTTATGGATATGCTAATACAGCAGCATCAGATTACTATACACCACAGGAATACACTAGAGTAATATCTACCTCACCTGATATGGGACAGGATTTGGTACAGTACTTTAATGGAGCTTCATATGAGGTAGGAACAGTTACAACCGGAACATCAGAATCTACAGATGGTTATGATATTGTTATTATAATCGGTATTGCAGATAGCGATATGTAAACTGTGAGAATTGGTATATGATATATAATGTTTGACATAATGCTCCAAGGACAACAGTTGTAAAAGGTTTGTATGTTAAAATTTGATAAAGACATAGACATGATAAAGAAAGGGCTCTTTGAAAAAACAAAGAGCCTTTTTTGTATTATATGTTTGATTCCTGTTCATATTATTAATAAATAATATATAAAAAGGCAGGAAGAAAATGGGTAAGAAAGCAGATGCTGATGGTACAGCTAAACATGACATAAATGAGATAACTGGTTATGTGAAAGCTGACACCGAAACAAACAAAGTTGAGACAGCAAAGGACTATATTAATATTTTTTTAGGAACGTGTTTGATGTCTGTTTCCGTAATAATGTGCTTTGATAGAGTTGAGGTTGTTGTGGGAGGGGCTACGGGGATTGCCATAATACTAAAAAGCTTATTTGCTGTGCCCATGTGGTTAGTGAATTTGGGAGTAAATGTTCCCTTGTTTGTATTAGGATATAAAATTCTTGATAAGCAATCCTTTACAAGAACCTTGGTGGCAAATTTTGCATTTACCATTTTCTTGGGTGTTGTTCCACAATATGATATATTAACCGGTGATTTGTTGGTTGATATTATACTTGGAAGTGTGTTGATGGGGACAGGGCTTGGGTTCGTTCTAAGGGCATATGCTTCCTCAGGGGGAACGGACCTATTGGCAACTTTAATCAATCATAAACTGAAATATATATCAGTTCCCAAAATAATGGCTGTTGTGGATGGAATAATAGTGATGGCAGGAGTAGGTGTTTTTGGCTTGTACAAAGGAACTTATGCCATAATTGCTATATATATAGTAACAAAGGTGTGTGACGGAATGGTTGAGGGTCCGGGAAGAGCAAAGCTACTATATATTATATCTGTTAATCCTGATGCTATATGTAGCTATATTGTTGGAGAGATTGGACGTGGTGCAACAAGGGTAAATGTGACAGGTGCGTATACTGAGAATGAGAGAAATATGATAATGTGCGTGGTGTCAAGTAGAGAATTGATTAAAATTAAACAAAAAACCTATCAAATAGACCCCTTTGCAATATGTTTTATTGGTGATATTAGGGAAGCTTTTGGTGAAGGTTTCACAAGTTACAGAGGCTAAGAAACCGATTTCTTTGTATAAAATAGATAAAAAAATGCCAAAAAAACATTTCGTGTACAAAATCAACAATTTTTTCAAAATAGATTTGTTGATTAATAATATGGTTTTTAAAACCGATTTGAGTTAGAATTGTCTCATGTTGGTGAGTAAAAAAAGCTAATCTAAGGAGGAAATTTTAAATGGCTAGTTTATCACTTAAGAATATTTATAAGATTTACCCTAACGGATTTAACGCTGTTAAGGACTTCAACATGGAGATCGAGGATAAGGAGTTCATCATCTTCGTAGGTCCTTCAGGATGTGGTAAGTCAACTACACTTCGTATGATCGCAGGTCTTGAGGATATAAGCTCAGGTGAGTTATGGATCGGCGACAAGATGGTTAACGATGTAGAGCCAAAGGATAGAGATATCGCGATGGTATTCCAGAACTACGCTCTTTACCCACATATGTCAGTTTATGATAACATGGCATTTGGTCTTAAGCTTAGAAAAGTACCAAAGGAGAAGATTGACAAGCAGGTACATGAGGCTGCTAAGATTCTTGATATCGAGCACCTTCTTGACAGAAAGCCAAAGGCTTTATCAGG
>JAGALE010000239.1 GCA_017625335.1 Lachnospiraceae bacterium | reverse complement strand
GGTAAGTATCCTATGAGAAAAGTGGTACTCAAAAAGGCAATAGATAATGAGCACTATTCTGACTATTATAGAATATATGATTTTGTTGAAAAATATAATAAAGCTTTCGGAATAAGTGCAGAAGGTTTAAGAAGCGTAGTAGATAGAGCTATCAATGATGGATGTTGCTATTATTTAACATTTGAGAACAGCGAGGATATTATAATGGTAATACCCGTTAAAATATCCTACATGGGTAGCGGTAGAACACCTACAATACATATTAGAAATATCTTAACATTTAAAAATTCAACTCATGTAGGTCATCTGATGGCAGATATAATAGATAGACTCATCTCAGAATTTGTTAAAATAGCCGAGGAACATGATTGTAAGGTGGTTCCATTCTTCTTAGAAGTTAATAAGGAGCAGACTGAAATAGTTGAGGTATTCAATGATTTCTTTCATTCTGTGCATCCTGGACATATAACTTATACACATAAATATGATGATGACTATGATAGCAACTTTGATGGTATGAATTGTTTAGCTGTAAGTGGGAAAGTTACAGATTATACCGAGCTAAACATTGAGAAGGAGCTTGAAAATTATAAGATAATGGCAGATGAAAAATTAGCAGAACCAATGGGAATGAGGTGGAAGAATGCTTAGAGTAGCTGGTATTGAACAAGAAAGCATGATAGATGGTGAGGGTATAAGATTTGTATTATTTATGCAGGGGTGTTCTCATAATTGTACAGGATGTCATAATCCTGAAACACATGATTTTCATGCAGGTACAAGTATGAAGATGGAAGATATCATTAAATTAACTGAATCAGATCCATTGATTGATGGAGTAACACTCAGTGGTGGAGATCCATTCTTCCAAGCTAAAAAGCTGATACCTTTATGTAAATACTGGAAGTCCAAGGGATTAAACATTTGGGCATATACTGGATTCATTTTTGATGAATTTATGAAATATAAGGAAAATAAACAATCTGATGATAGATTAACATCAGACATGATAGAATTATTGAACTACTTAGACGTTGTTGTGGATGGTCCATTTATTATAGATAAGCGTACACTTGGAAAAGAATACATTGGATCTTCTAATCAAAGACTAATAGATGTTCAAAAAACACTAAAATCAAATGCAATTATCCTTTATGAATTAAATAATGATAATTGGTAAATAATAATTAATAAAAGAATATTCAAACTAGGAGGATTGAGAGTGAGAATTATTACATTTACAGGAAAGTCAGGGTGTGGGAAAAGCACACAGGAGTCTCAATTTGAAAAACTAGGATTTATTAGACTAATCAGCTATACTACAAGAAAACCTAGGGAGTATGAGGTAAATGATAGGGATTATCATTTTGTGACACATGAAAGGTTTAATGAGCTTTTTAAAAAGGGATATATTATTGAGAAAACAAAATATGCAGATAACTTATACGGGCTTGAGCAGCCTGTGGGAGGTACAGACTATGTAGCAGTAGTTGAAACAGATGGAGTTAAGTCACTTAAAGAAATATATGGTAATCAGGTAATTTCAATTTATCTTGACATTGATGCTGAAATTGCAACATCAAGAAGAAATGAAAGAAATTTTATGAATATCAATGAAAATATGGCAAGAGACCTAAGTGATGATACAAAGTTTGAAAATATTGAAGACTTAGTAGATATAGTAATATCAGTTAGAAATAAAGATGCTAAATCAATTACTGCAGAAATACTTCAAAAAGTAAGAGAATTTAGATAGATAGAGGAGTTAATCAATGAGTTTAAATGTAGACATTAATAAATCATCAGGTATAATTACTATAAGAGAAATTGAGATGGATACATTGGATTTAGATAAAACATTTAATTGCGGTCAAGCATTTAGATGGAAAAAGATTAATGCACTTCCTGGTTATATAGCATACAAAGGTTTTATAAATAATAAACTCACAATAATAACTTACAATCTGTTAAAAAGAGAATTATGTGCTAAATATGATGGAGATGTAGCTGATATAATTAAGTATTTTAACCTAGACTTAGATTATAATAAAATTATATCAGAGATTGAACTAGACGAATATAGTCAAAAAGCATATAATTATAGTAAGGGAATTAGAATATTACATCAAGATTTATGGGAGACAATAGTAACATTTATAATCTCTCAGAGAAATAGAGTTGAAAAGATAGCAAATTCTGTAGAAAGATTATGTGAAACATTTGGAGAATTAGATATCATTCTAATAAATAACAGAGAATACAAAGGATATAAATTTCCAACACCTCAAGAAATCTATACGAAAAAATCTGAATTATACACTATAGGACTTGGGTATAGAGCAGAATATATAGATAGACTAGTGCAAGATATAGTTGAAGGCAAGAACAATATACTTAATACATCAGAAGAGGTAGACAAGATTACACTTGATTACAAGCTACAGAGTATATATGGTATAGGACCTAAAGTATCAAATTGTATACTATTATTTGCATATAATAAGTATGAGGCATTTCCTATTGACACATGGATAGGTAAAGTAATAACAAATGAGTTTAAAGGTAACTTAGACATTACCAAGTTTGGCAAATATGCAGGTATAATACAGCAATTTTTATTTTATTATGCTAAGTATGGAACAGTTTAGTAAAAGACAAAATAAATTTTATTTTTAAGAAAATAAGAAAGGTGGTTAATACAAATGAAAGTTTGCACACGTTGTGGAGAGCAACTTACAGATGGTACAATGCAGTGTACCAGATGTGGATCAACAGAATTAAGTGGAGGAAGACCAGTACAGGGAGCAAATAATAGACCTAATAGTCAACGTCCAGTAGGACAGGGAGGACCTCAGAGACAGGCAGGACCTCAGAGACAGGCAGTACCAGGACCTCAAAGACAGGTAGGGCCAGGACCTCAGAGACAGGCAGGACCAGGACCTCAGAGACAGATGAGACCTCAAGGGGGACCTCAGCAAGTAAATTCAGGACAGAGACCTGTGGGACAGGGAGGACCTCAGAGACAGGTAGGGCCAGGACCTCAGAGACAGGCTCAGATGCAGACACAGTCAATGAACTATCAAGAATCTTACAATGAATCATTTGATTATAATGAACAGCCTATGGAAACACCTGTAAATCAGAATCAAATGAACGAAGTACAGGAACAGACAGGTAAGAAGGGTAAAAAGGAAAAGGCACCTAAACAGCCTAAAGCTAAAAAAGAAAAAGCTCCTAAACAGCCTAAAGAACCTAAGGAAAAAATAATTGTAGATAATTCAATTTATGGGCAGGAAATATCTTTTAAGGAGTGGTTTGTTTATCTAATCCAGTTTAGTATACCTATATGGGGTTTAGTGCATACAGTTAAAACACTTATGTCAACACCATCATTACCAAAAACAATGACAAATATGGGTAAAGCTTACATAGTAGCAAATATTATAGTTGCAGTTGTTACATCTATTTTATGTATATTAATGGCATCCGTATTAGGTACACTGTTAGTAAATTTAATACCATACTAGATATATAGGTTAGGGGAATAATAGAGGAAGTATCCTAAGGATATTTCCTCTATCTTTAAATATAACTATATTAATGCATAAAAACAATCATATAATTTAATTAATATAAAAATTAAAATTTTTATGGTTGGAGATGGTTACATGAAATACAAGTATAATACAAATGCACAGTACGAGATAATAGGTAGAGTAGTAGATGGAGTTCAAGTAATATCCTATATATTGAGGGATAGAAACTCAGGAAAACATCTAATAATGAATAAGAGTGATGTAGATCAACATGCAATTAATAAAAACATCTATAATTGCATAGGTCAATGGTATAATAATAAAATATTAATTAAGGGAATAAATTGCAAGCTAAATCAATTAGATAAATTTGATAAAAATGGTAACAGGATTGAGAAAGTAGAAGCCAAATCAAAATGTAAGGTTGTGCCAACAATACTAATTGTTGGTAGAGTAATAGATGGAAGAAACATTGTATCTTACGTATTAAAATATAAAGATGGCAATAGTTTAAAAACAGCTACAGTAGACAAGGAAACAGTAGTTAAGTTAGCATCAGAGGGAAAAATAATAAACGTTACAACTCAGAAACTAGGGGATAAAATAATACTTAGGAGTACACAAGAGCATTCTCAGTTATCAAAACTTCCACTATATAAGGCTTAGAAATATAAAGATGAAAAATATTAAAATATACTTAGTTAGTAAATATGAATACAGCAGTAAAATAGGTACATGGACTTATTATATTGAATATAAGGGAGCGGTTAAGAAAAGTACAGGTACAATGAAAAATGCAAGATCATCAGCTAGAATGCTATTAGTTGCATTAATACAGGCACTTATGTGCCTCAATCAACCTTGTAATATAGTAGTTATTTCTAAAGTGCCATTGGGATTTAGGAATATAATATCTTCACCAAATAATGATTTATTATGTCATATACATGATTTGATATTAAGACATAAGCATATGGCATCATTTAAAGTTGATAATGACTTTAGTAATGTAGAAGAGTGGGAAAGACAAGCAAAGATAGCTAAAGATGATGCTGAAGCCAATTATTATGATAGATTAGCTAATGACAATTATATGATGAATCATCAATATGAGTACTTATAATTAATAGTAAAGGATATTGTAAAATGAATACATACAGAGTCAGAGTATTAATAGACAGGTCAAATAAATCAATTTTAGAATATAACATGAATGAACACATGATAAGTTGGACACTTAAGAGTATATTTCTAATTACACCTATATTTTTAGCTGCACCAACAATATTAATAATGAGCTTAGTGTCTAGACAGGTATCAGATAGCATATTAATAGGAGCAAGCTTAGGAGTACTTGAAATGATAGTATTAATAATAGTAGGCTTGATAATAATAGCATTTAAGAGTAATCAGTTTCAAAAGAGGCTTGTTAATGGTACACTAGAATTGAATAAAACACCTGAAAAGAATTTATGCGGTACAATTATAACAGATAATAAAGACATAATTAAACTGAGTATTAAAGAGTTTATGGACAATGAACATGGAAAATATCATTGGTCAGGTGATACTGAGGAGTTAACATTGCTGAATAAATCATCTAATATAAATATTAATGGAGAGGATACAATTTGTGGATTAGCAATATACTCATATAATTTTGATTTATTTGATAAATTAAAATCATATCATTTTAAAATAACAAGATCAGCTAAGACAAAACCTACTGACTATGATTGGAATGATAACTACTAGAAGTAGAAGCAATAATTTATGGTTTTGAAAATTGGAAAATTAGAGTGGGGGAAGTAACATGAGCAACAAACAAAAATGTGAAGAGCTTAGAAAAATAAGGGTGTCATTAGCTAAAAAACTTGGGATTCAAGGTAAAATAAGGCAAACACCATGTGACTACAAGGGTGAATGTAAAGGTACATGTCCAGCATGTGAGAAAGAGGAGAGATTGTTAAATAAAGAAATGCTAGGTAGGATTGGATTAGTTGCAGGAATGAGTACATGTTTAATAGCATGTGGAACTGGAGCATTAGCTGGAGATGTTGTAGAGGCTGAACCGAAGTATAATGTATCATCAGAAGAATTAGGTGATGATGAATTGTGTGGGGACGTATTAGAAGGAGAAATAGAATCATATTATGATGAAGAAGATGAAGAGAATGAATATGAGGGGTTGTAAGGAAGCATACAACCATTATAAAGATGCAGAATAGGAGAAAATTATGTCTGGTTTTAAAGTGATGGCTATACGTAGACATAGAATAAACACAGATGGAAATGGAATTACTACTTTAGTAGGTTTATATGATTGTCATTTAGATTGCAAATATTGCTTAAACAGAAGGATATTAGAACTTAATAAGTATGAAATAAAAACTCCAGAACAATTATTAAGTGACATAATGATAGATTACTGCTACTTTGTAGCAACTAATGGTGGAGTAACCTTTGGGGGTGGTGAGCCATTACTCCAGAGCGATGCAATAAAAGAATTTAG
>JAGALE010000238.1 GCA_017625335.1 Lachnospiraceae bacterium | reverse complement strand
TTAAGTATTTCATAGCATGTCCTACATAAATCCATATCATACTCTCTTGAATGTATATATTGCTTATTACTGAATTTGAATCTATCTTCATCACTCATATTATCTAATTCAGTATATAAGTAACACCTACTACCACAATGTGTACATAGTATTGGTTCTATACGCTCCTTACATATAATTACTGGTATGTAATCATACCCCAACTCCATATAAGCTACATAAGCTGTGTAATTTTTTAGTATGAACCTATCTGCACTTATTACTACAAATTTAATTCTCTTGTTCAGTATTTCCTGTTTGGCCTGTTCTACATATTGTCTTCTAGGTTTTTTATAATGTTTTTGTATTTTTATACCTCGTATATTTACATGTCTTTTACACTCTACTGTGTATTCACTCAATTCCTCCACTCCTCTACCTTAATATTATGTTGATTAAACCAATTTCTAACTAGGTGTCTATGACAGAACTCATTTGGTTTTTCATAACATAACAACACTATATTAACTTCTTTACTGTCTAATATTGTTCTATTCTCTTTATGTAACTTATTTTTATATGTATCTGATAATTTATTGTATATATCATTAATTACACTCTCTATATCTAACTTATCTAATATAAGTTTATTATAATTATCTATATAGTACTCATTATCTTTAGTCTGTTCCCATACTTTAAAAAAGCTTAGTTTAGGTGCTAGTTTTTTGTATTCAAGTCCTTCATACCATTCTGGTGGCCTTCCTGCTATTGATATAGGTATTATATCTGAATTTATACTATTCAAATTATCAAAGAAACTTGTGTATATCATATACTCTATGCTCCCTCACTATCTACCCATGAGTCTATATCTAATAATCCATCTTCATCAAATGTAATCCTATCGATGCTATTAATATCCTTATGTAATATATTATCTATCCCTATGATATTATTTATTCTATCACTAGCTATTACTGAGCGTGTACTAATTTCATATAATGCTTTTTGACATTTTGCATCTATAATATCATCAGGTAATTTTACATCTTCTATGGCTTTAAACAGTATTAACTTTATATATTCCCAATCTCTTAAAGATGTTCTTGATGCTATCTCTGCATCCTTCCTAAATCTCCACTCGCTCTTTTTCTCATACTTAGCTTTATATTCTTCAGGTAATTTATTTATAACATCATTAAAGAAGTACTTTATACCTATAGGTATGTATCCACTATTGATTAATAATCTATACTCAATGTACTCATCCACTTGCTTTAATGTTTGATACACTAAATTTTTAGCTCCTAAGCTATCTTCAAGTGACATCATTATTTTTAATATTTTTTTACTATTTGATTTTTCACTGCTAAGTGGTTTTGTTAACTGCTCTACGAAATCATCAACTGTAAAATACTCAATATTTCTCATGTATCCTTTCATATCTTTAGCTGATAATACAGGTTCCTTATGGGCATGTATTATCATATCTATTGTATTCTCATATTCATCATATGCTCTACTCATTCTCATTATAAAGAAATCAACTGCATCAGGTGCTACATTAATTCCTTTCTCAAGGAACGTTTGTATTGTTATTGATTTCAAAACTTGTCTATTAGGAAAACTAAGTTGTAACATATGACAATTTTTACTAAATGATAGTATCCTATTTTTTAACAAATCTTTATAATCTTTCCAATCTTCGGCTACTACTACGAGTATCCCATTAATACTAGGTTCTTTTATATATTTTAGCAATGTTTCACGCTGTTTTTTAGTCATCATTTTATAATCTGCCCTACAAAACCACTTGCCGTTTACACTTGCTACACCTATTACATCCATGAATGTGCTAAAATCAACAGAGTTTGTAAAAATTTCATCTGTGCCTGTATTCATACCAAACTCATCATTTATCCCTACTGACTCATACACCATATCTGATTGTTCCATACACATACTCTTAAGTGTATCTACAACCATATTATTGAACCAAGAATATTTACCCAATACAAGCATTACTTGTGCTGTTTCATATATCTCTGCATTTAGCATATCATTAAATGTATACTTCATTTTTTTGTACCTCGATAATTTAATTAATCTTATACAACAAATTATATAAAGTCTATTATTTAGGTTGTTTAGCAAGTGTTTCAAAGAATTCTATACTATCCCATATGTAAGGATACTTATCGTTAAATCCATCCAGTACTAAATTTCTGTCTCTGAACAGATTGTTTCCTGTATTTATATCAGTACTACTATTTATTATATTTTCCATTATTTGTATAGAATATCTTCTTCTACGATTATATGTTATATTTAGCATAAATTCTCTGGCGTATCTTGCATTTTTAAATCTGAATAGTGTATAAAAATCACTGTCCCATATATCGGCTATTATATATGCATCACCATTAGCTCTATCAAATGCTAAATGAAACTTTTTACCTGTTGTAATTGAATAAGGTGCATAAAATATAAAGTTATCTGGATTGACTCTTTCGTTTACTATCCTATTCAATGGTTTATAGCTGTTAGATGCTCTGCAATATCCTAATGTATACAGTGTTCCGATTATATCATTTAATGGTTTCTCACTTATATACATTACTTTAGTACTACCCATAGATGTATCCATACTTATTAAACCACTTATGTATGAGTTGGATGATATCTTGGTATCTTCCCCTGTTGTATATTCTATTATAACGTCTGTTGTACCTTGCATCTGATACAGTCTTTTTGTGCTGTATTTTTTATTGCATGCATTAAGTGATAAATTTATAGGTGACAGTAATCCAGATTTAAGTATAAATCTTATAACTTCTCTATTTGCACTGTTTATATCACGTATATTTTGTGAATATACTTCGTCTGCAGCAATACATATATCTACACTACTATTAATATCATAGTAATCTATATTACTAAACAATGAATTTATCTCATCTGCACTGGTTTTTATTAGTTTTGTCATATTATTTATTATTTTATCAGCATATACTGCCCTCATTTCATTAAGGTATCTATTATCAAAGTCACTTATATTATCTGCTATCTTAATGACTTTAAATGAACTCAGGTTTTCGTGTCTATATATTGTATTCCCTTCTTTTGTGTATGATGACAGTTCAAAGATGGCTGATAATTCAATGAACTTAATTGTTATCATGTCAAAGTACAATACTCTTCCCATGGAATTATTATTTACAGCTGCAATCGTTCCTATGTATAATAGTGTATCCTTAAATGCTTTTACAATTAGTATTTTGAACTTATCAGGTATTTCTACCCCACCCATAATTAACCTTTCATCTGTCCAGCTGTCTCCAGGCATCATATAGTTAATTATATCAACATTATTCTCATACTCTCTATATGTTACAATTAAATTATTAAATGTATCATCTATACTACTAGCACTGTTAATGTCTATTGGTGTTTGAAATACTATATCTCCGTCTATAATAATATAAAGTATGTTATAATTTATATTATTATATATTGTGTAATAACCCAATAGTATTATATACTCATTGTAATAGTATTTGAGGTACATCTTACAAGTGAATTTATCTATTGTTTGTGTAAATTCATCTGTATATAACTCGTTACAATTATCGAATACAGATGTAATCATATTACAAATAGACTCGAATCTATTTATCTCACTATTTAGTATATAATCTATGCTTTCTATATCTTTTTTAAGATTAGGTACTCTATCTAAGCTCATCTTTTTGAACTTGGATGTATTTAATTTTATACCATAGTCTACATATTCATTAGCCTTTACTTTAGTTATTAGCTTATATAGAAATGTTATGTTATTTATATATTTATCCTTTAACAAAATTTCATATTCAGTGCCTGATAATAACATCCTAAATTTATTTAATTTATTTTCTGGTGTTTCATTAACATTATTATTATATGCATCCATATCTGTTATTATCACATAGGGATATCCAAGCTTATCACACAATTTATGTGCTGTACTATCCTTAAACACATAGAATGTTGGATATAGTCCTTGATTCTTAATATTATTAAATGCTTTTATATCTATTTTAGCTACATTTTTACCTATTATAATAGCATCAATGTTCTTGCTATAAGCAGCTATATTACTTCCTACTGTACTTATGTTATCACCTATAATAATTGTTTTAAGTTCATCGCAATGTGCTAAGCATTTTTTAGGTAATTCTTTAACATTTGGAAAATCTCTAGTATCAAATATAGTGTAATGTGTTCTATATAATGACTCTTCTTCCAGTATTTCCAAGCTCTGTGACAACATTATATCAAATATCTTAGATGATTCACCAACTCTTTTCTTTAATATTTTAGCGTTTGGCATGCTTATTGTGCCATATTCATACTCGTAAAATAAGTCTTTATGTATCTCTTCATGTTCTAGTATTATATTTGTAGTCTCATCAAATAATGGATAGCATAAATTACTTACTGATTTAGGTATTCTAACACTCTTGATACCAGCATCTTCACCTACTTTTTTACCAAGTAGATGTATTTTATTATTAAGTATAAACTCATCTAGTTTCATGTTGCTAAATGACTTTTCTGTGATATTATCTATTAAACTACAATTCCTTAAGTCTACTTTTTTAAGCTTACCTATATTTTTGAAACTAGAGTCTATACTTAGTATCTCTGTTCCTTGTCTAAATACTAACTCATCAATATTTAATGATGCGAATGATCTCCTAATAGTTGATATTCTACCACCTATGTCAACCACAATTTTACCATTGTTACTCACGTTTGTAAAACTGTTAACACAATATTTTACATTATTTAGTACTATTGTTGTGTCTTTAGGTAATTGTATATTTCTAAATGAATGATATACTTCTACCACATTTAATACCACTGAAGGTAATATACAATAATCAAATGCATAACTAATTCTTTCACAATTAGGTAAATTTAGTTTATTTGCTACATCTATACACCTTAAGCCAGCTAAATCTAGTATACCTATCTTATTTTTGTGCTGAAAATATATATTATTAACTCTGTATTGTATATCTAAAGCTGCTGTAGAGTATTTTTCAAAGTTGGATATTTTTCTAAATTTTGGTCCAAATATAATTGTATCTACATATTTTACTCCAGTATTGAATAGATTCTCAGATGATGTTACTTCTACTGGTAGATGTAATATTCTACAATTAGGTGATACCTCGAATATTTGTATATCTTCTCCCTCAATTACATCATTTATATCTACACATAACTGTGTTCTATTATACATTAACTTATAAGTATACCCATTTAATCTCATGTATTTATCAAATGTTTCTAAATCCCACAATACATCTGGATTAGCTGCTTCTCTGTCTAATTTGCTAATAATATTTTCATGTTCTGACACCTTAGTTGTTTTATGAGGACATAATAATCTACCATCATGAGTTTTATTAATTAAAGTATAGTAGCTATGTATAAATGTTTGTGATATTTTTTGTACATTACCGTTACAATCACTTACTATATTAGTAGAATTATCTATATTTAAAAGTAATACTAGCTTAGTACTTTCACATCTGTTATTATAAATAATGGGTAAATCATTTATTGAATAATATATACCTACTATTTTATTTCCTACTAATTTAGCATTATGTATTTTCATTTTCTTCTGTTTTAACACATTAATTAGCTGTATAGGTGTAACGTCTATTACTCTGTTATTGTCATCTATATCTAATAATCTGTATCCACAAGTTTTATTCTCATTGTCTTTAAGTATACCTATAATGCTTACAAACATAATCTTTCTCCTATACTGATTTATAAAAATTTTGTATTATATTCTGTATTATGATTATAAAATAGTATTTTATAGTATAATAAAAGGTAGTTGCCAAATTGACAACTACCTTTATATAAGTATACTTGATTTAGATATCTACACCGTTAAATTTACATGTAAGACCTTCACAATCTTTTAGTGTACAAGTAAATACCTTAGCTGTTTTAACCCTTGTTGTTACATCAGGTACCCAATGCTTATTATCATGTGAATGTATCTTTGTTTTATTTCCATTTAGATACATTGATGCGTTATGCATCCACAATTTCTGAGTTAAAGTATTCAACTTCTCTTCAGTCACATTGTATAACTTCTCAGCAGCTTTATACTGTTTAGCTAAGTCTGTAATTGCTAATACCTCTGATACTGCTTTAATAACAGTTGTACTTACTTTTGTTGTGTCATTAGCTTTTACTGCTTCAATTACTTTAGCCCCAGTAAGTTTGCTTTCTTCATAACCCTTAAGTATATATTCTATTTCTAC
>JAGALE010000237.1 GCA_017625335.1 Lachnospiraceae bacterium | reverse complement strand
TAGAGATAAAATATGTGACATAGGTAAATGTGTAGGACTTGCTTTTCAGGTTCAGGATGATATTTTGGATATCATTGGAGATGAGGAAAAGCTTGGTAAGCCGGTTAAAAGTGATGAAAAGAATGCAAAATATAATTATGCTACTGTTCATGGTTTGGAGTCTGCAAAGGAATATGTACAGAGTATGTCCGATACGGCCATGATTTTATTATCATTGCTTGAGAGCTGTAATGAATCTGTTAGAGAAGATCTTAAAGAACTGATTAACAGCTTGATTAATAGAGAATTTTAGAATTATAAAATATGTTATTATAGAATTTTGTGTTTTAGAATTTAGCATTATAGGATAAGCAAATATATAGATATTGCTTAGTATTTTGTAATACAGATATTATTATTGTAATAGGAAGTATAGTGATGAGTATACTTGATAGGATATCTAAACCTAATGATATCAAGACTTTGAATAAAAAAGAATATGATGAGCTTGCTGAGGAAATCAGAGAGTTTTTAGTTGATAAGGTAAGTGAAAAGGGTGGTCACTTAGCTTCTAATTTAGGTGCTGTGGAGCTTACCATGGCACTTCATCTTTGTATGGATTTTCCTAAGGATAAGCTTATATTTGATGTGGGACATCAGGCTTATACTCATAAGCTTTTGACTGGAAGAAAAGAACAGTTTGAACACCTGAGAGAATTTGGTGGCTTAAGTGGATTCCCTAAATCCTGTGAAAGTGATACAGACGTGTTTGATACCGGTCACAGTTCAACTAGTATATCAGCTGCTATGGGTTATGCTGTGGCTAGAGATATGAGGGGAACTGACGAGAAGGTTGCCTGTGTTATAGGTGATGGTTCACTTACTGGAGGTATGGCTTACGAGGCCATAAATTGTTTGGCACAGCACAGAACAGGATGCGTTATCATCCTTAATGATAACGAGATGTCCATAGATAAGAATGTTGGTGGTCTTTCTAAGTATCTTAACAGTATAAGAGTAGGTACTGCTTATAATGAGCTTAAAGAAGGAGTTGAGAATTCTCTTTTAGCTACTAAGGTGGGTACTAAGGTTGCTAAGACCATAAAGCATTCTAAGGATACACTAAAGCAATTTTTAGTTCCAGGTATGTTCTTTGAAGAGCTTGGAATTACCTATGTTGGACCTATAGATGGTCATGATGTGGATGCCTTAGTGTCCACTATTAAGAGTGCATTTAAGCTGAATAAGCCTATAATAATACATGTAAAGACCAAGAAGGGTAAGGGCTACACATTAGCGGAGAAGCATCCGGATTATTTCCATGGTGTTGCTCCATTTGATAAGGAAACAGGCAAGCTTAAGACTAAGAAGGAAACAAGCACTTATACTGATATGTTCGGAAGACATATGGTAGAGCTTGGGGCAAAGTATGATAATCTTGCGGCAATCAGTGCGGCAATGTCTATTGGAACAGGTCTTAATCGCTTTAGTGAGGCTTATCCGGATAGATTTTTTGATGTTGGTATTGCAGAGCAGCATGCAGTTACATTTGCCGCTGGTATGGCTAAGGCAGGACTTATACCTGTTGTTGCCATATATTCTTCGTTTTTACAGAGAGCATATGACCAGATTCTTCATGATGTGTGTTTACAGAAGCTTCATGTGGTATTTTGCGTAGATAGAAGTGGCTTAGTAGGGCAGGATGGTGAGACCCATCAAGGGATATATGATGTGTCCTATCTATCTCATATGCCTAATATGACAGTGATGGCACCTAAGAATAGGGTTGAGCTTATTCGTATGATGGATTATGCTATGGAATATGAAGGTCCGGTAGCTATAAAGTATCCTAGAGGATCAGCTTCAAAGGAATTGATGGATGTAGATACACCTATAACCCATGGTAAAAGTGAGGTTATATATAAGGGTGAGGAGATTGCTATATATTCCTGCGGTCACATGATGGAGGAGGCACTTAAGCTTTATAATATGCTTTTTGAAGCGGGCAAAAAGCCAACTCTAATTAATACAAGATTTATGAATGTTGTGGATGAAAAACTTTTGGTTGACATAACTAAGAATCACCACACAATTGTTACTATAGAGGAAAATGTTTCAATAGGTGGGTTTGGCCAGATGCTTATGGCAAAGGTTGGAGAGCTTTCAGGTAGCCAGATAGAGAATGAATCTGGTGAGACAAAGAAACTTAGACACATTGATGCATCTATTCATATTGGTAAGGTAGAGCAGGGAAGTATCAAAGAACTAAGACATATGCTCGGCATCGATGCGGAAAGTATCTATGCAAAAATATGTAATAAATTATAAAAGAACTGAACATATTGTGATTTTGAATATAATTATATTGGTTCGGTTATAGAGGTTTTTATGCAGGATAATAAGCAGAACAAAGTTAAAAAGGAAAGATTAGATATTCTTTTGGTAAATCGCGGATTAGCTCAGTCTAGGGAAAAGGCTAAGGCTATTATCATGTCCGGTATCGTCTATGTTGACGGTGAGAAGGAGGATAAGGCAGGAACTACATTTGCAGAGAATGTTAATATTGAGATAAAGGGAAATACTCTAAAATATGTTAGCCGTGGTGGACTTAAGCTTGAGAAGGCTATGAATGAATTTGGACTTAAGCTTGACGGTTTTGTGTGTATGGATGTTGGTTCTTCAACGGGAGGATTTACAGACTGTATGCTGCAAAATGGTGCGACTAAGGTTTATGCTGTGGACGTAGGTCATGGACAGCTTGATTGGAAGCTTAGAAATGATGAGAGAGTAGTCTGTATGGAAAAGACTAACATAAGATATGTTACTCCGGATGATATAGATGATAGCTTAGATTTCTCATCAATAGATGTATCATTTATATCACTTACTAAGGTTTTACTTCCGGTTAAGGCGCTGCTTAAGGACTCAGGAAGAATAGTGTGCCTTATTAAGCCACAGTTTGAAGCAGGACGTGAAAAGGTTGGCAAAAAGGGTGTTGTCAGAGATAAAAAGGTTCACGAAGAGGTTATAGAAATGGTGGTAGAATATGCCAAATCCATAGAGCTATATCCGTTAAGACTAGATTTTTCACCGGTTAAGGGTCCGGAAGGGAATATAGAATATTTGTTGTATTTATCCAAAAACCCAGATGATGTTGCTGAAATTGGGGATTCCCATTTCAATATAAATGAAGTCGTAGAGGCTTCGCATAAGACACTTGATAAGGAAGCATAATACATAGGGTAAGGATTATGAATAATTTTCTCATTCTCGCTAATACAGACAAGGATATAGACCTTTGTCTTAGCAAAAAAATAACTGAATATATGTCTGCTAAGGGTGCTAAGGCAACTATTATTAGTGATGTTAATGAGCACTATGAGGATCTTCGCGTCAAGGAAGAGCTTATGAAGGGAGTTCAAGCGGCCATCGTATTAGGCGGCGATGGAACTATGCTTAGAGCTGCCCACAGCATAGGTACCTATGATATTCCGTACATAGGTATTAATCTTGGAACCTTAGGCTTTTTGACAGAGATAGAGGAGTCTAATGTCTATGAAGCACTGGATAGACTTATGGCAGATGACTTTGTTATAGAAAAGCGCATGATGATTGAGGGAAGTGTAAAGGATAAGGTTTTCCATTCACTCAATGATGTGGTTATAACAAGAGCAGGATTTTCACGTATTATTGGACTTAAGATATATGTGAATAATCAGCTGCTTGATACATACGAGGCGGATGGTGTAATAGTTGCCACACCTACAGGCTCTACTGGATATAATATGTCTGCAGGTGGACCTATAGTAAGTCCTAAGGCAAGTGCAATAGTTGTAACACCTATTTCCCCACATTCACTTACATCGAAAAGTGTTGTTTTTGATAGCACTGAAGAGATAAGAGTGGAGATTATGAAGAAGAGAAAGACTCAGGAGACTGAGGCAATAGTATCCTTTGATGGTAGTAACAGTATAGAGCTTTCAGCAGGAGATGTAATTAATGTTAAGCTGTCTTCAAGAAGTATTAAGTTAATTAAGATGTATGATGTTAATTTCTATAGTGTTCTCCGTGATAAGATAGGAGGTTAAGACCTTGAAGAAGAACAGACAGGAAGCTAT
The DNA here is from genome assembly GCA_017625335.1 of Lachnospiraceae bacterium. Taxonomy (GTDB): domain Bacteria; phylum Bacillota; class Clostridia; order Lachnospirales; family Lachnospiraceae; genus Coprococcus_C. The sequence goes on along the minus strand of JAGALE010000237.1, from coordinate 4,221 downwards.
TGTAAATTTAATAAATAATAACAGCATTGAAACTCAGGAGGAGCTTCTTAGTCTTTTGCTCAAAGAGGGTTATAATACCACTCAGGCAACGGTTTCAAGAGATATAAGGGAGCTTAATGTTACTAAAATTACCTATGAAGGTAATAAACACAAGTACGTAGTAGGTAAGGTAAACGATAACACGGGTGCTAGGTCATATAAGCATCTTCTGGGTAATTGTATTGTATCCATGGATTCTGCAGAGAATATAGTAGTGGTTAAGACTGTTGCAGGAATGGCAATGGCTGTAGCTGCGGCAATAGATGGACTTGCCATAGATGATTTGGTTGGTTCTATAGCTGGTGATGACACTATATTTTTGGCAATAAGACATAGTAACCTGGCAGAAAAGGTAATTGGAGATATAAAAAAATGTTGCTAAATATGCATATTAAAAATATAGCCCTCATCAATGAGATAGATATAAGCTTTGATGAAGGGCTTAATATTCTTACAGGAGAAACTGGTGCAGGTAAGTCTATAATTATAGGTTCCCTAGGCATTTGCTTAGGTGGTAAATTCTCTAAGGAGCTTCTTAGAGATGACACCAAGGATGGATTAGTTGAGTTGATGTTTTCTGTGGATAGTGATGAGGTGAAAAGTGAGTTGGAAGCCTTGGAAATATATCCAGATGAGGAAAATGTAGTACTTGTTTCTAGAAGAATCAATGCTCAGGGGAAGACTATCAATAGGATTAATGACAATACTGTTACTATAGGAAAGCTAAAGGAAGTAGCAGGTATTTTGATAGATTTACATGCCCAGCACGAACAGCAGACATTGCTTAAGGTGTCTAAGCATCTAGAGATTTTGGATAGATTTGGAGAATCTGAGCTTATGCCTTTGAAAAAAGAGGTTGCTATATTATACAGTCGTTATGTGGAGATTAAAGCAAAGCTTGAAGCTGATAGCATAGATGAAACAGAGAAGGCAAAACAGGTAGATTTTCTAAATTATCAGATAGATGAGATAGAGAAGGCAAACTTAAAGTCTGGTGAGGATGATGAATTAGAGTCTTTGTATAAGAAGATGGTTAATTCTAAGGAGATAGTATCAGGTGCAGGTGAAATCTACAGGTTGACAAGCTATGGTTCACATGGTTCTGCAGCAGAGGAGATTGGTCATGCACTTACATCTATGAAAAGAATGGCAGAGCTTGATTCGGATTTACAGTCTACCTATGATACTCTTCTTGATATAGATAGTATGCTGAGCGATTTTAATAGAGAACTGTCACAGTATATGAAGGATATGGAGTTTGACGATGAAGAGTTCACATCGGTAGAATCAAGACTCAATGTAATTAATGGATTAAAGGCCAAATATGGAAAAACTATTGAAGATATAAACAATAGTCTTCTGAAATATAAGGATGAGTTGGATAAGCTAAGCAGCTATGATGAGTATATTGCAAAGCTTAGCAAAGAGTTAAGCTCTGTTGAAAAGTCTTTAAAGGAAGCATGTGTGAAGCTTTCCTTAAAACGTAAGGGAATAGCTGTAGATATGTGTAAGCAGATCAAGGATTCATTGTTTGAGCTTAATTTTACATCAGTGGAATTCGAGATGAGATTTGAAGCCTTGGATAGATATACAGCTTCAGGTACAGATTACCCACAGTTTTACATATCCACTAATGTAGGAGAAGCTATAAGACCATTGAATCAGGTGGCATCAGGTGGAGAGCTTTCAAGAGTTATGCTTGCATTGAAATCCTGTATAGCTAATCTTGATGCTACACCAACTCTTGTATTTGATGAGATAGATGTGGGAATTAGCGGAAGAACTGCTCAGTCTGTAGCCGAGAAGATGAATGTAATTGGAAGAAATCATCAGGTTATATGTATCACTCATTTGCCACAGATTGCTGCATATGCTGACCATCATTATCTTATTGAAAAAAATGTGGAAAATAATAAAACTATTACCAACATTAAGAGATTGTCAAGAGATGATGAAATCGGTGAGTTAGCAAGACTTTTAGGTGGAGCAGAAATTACTGAAGCCACTATTTTATCTGCTAAGGAGATGAAAGGATTGGCAGATAGAACAAAATTATACTAGACTATATATTGCTAGATTAAAGATACTAAGAGTACATTCATAATTGATTGTACTCTTTTTTTATAGCAAAGGAGGATAAGGCAATGGGAAGATATAAGAGAATTATCACTTTGATAATAATGTTGGATTTTTTCATTATATGTGCAGGGATGCTGAAATATGGTAGATACCCAAATGAGGTTAATTCAGTGCATGCTGAACAGGCTATAAATGATAATACTAATAGTGTTTATGCCTCAAATGACATAGACTTCAGGAATGGTAATATAGATTCTTTTGAAGGCGATGGTGAGGATGATACCAGATGGGTGATTCCTTCGGGAGAACCAATAGGAATATATGTAAAATCTGAGGGTGTTATGGTAATTGGAGTGGGGCATGTGACCGATTTAAATGGAGACAAACAATCACCCTGTGATGGACTTATAGGACCTGGTGATTACATTTTATCTATAGAGGGTGAGATAGTTGAGGATAAGGCTGAGCTGACAGATATTGTCAATGCATCTAATGGTGAGAGTATAGAGATTGCAGTTCAAAAGAAGCAGACTGCTTCCTGTGATATTTTATCAGATAATATTATTATCGAGACAGTTACAGTGTCGCCTGTGGAAGATAATAAAGGAAATTATATGCTTGGTTTATGGGTAAAGGATGATATCTCAGGCATAGGAACTCTTACTTATTATGATGAAAATTCCTTTGGAGCTTTGGGGCATAGTATTAATGATAATGACACGGGAGAAATATTTGAGATATCAGACGGTGCCATATATAAAGCAAATTTGATTAATATAGTAAAGCCTAATAGGAAGATTCCGGGACGTCTGGAGGGAATGATTGACTATTCATCTTCGAATATGATTGGTAGAGTGGAAGGGAATTCAGGCTTTGGAGTAAATGGGTATATAACCAAGGTTGGAAGAAGCTCCTTACCTTATGAAGAATATATGCCTGTGGGCCACAAAAGCCAGGTTAAATTAGGTAAGGCGTACCTGCTTTCTTCAGTATCAGGTAAGTCGGAGTATTATGAGGTTGAAATCATTGACATTATAGAGGAGGCAGTTGATACCAATAAACAGCTACAGTTGAGAATTACAGATTCACGACTTATGGAATTAACAAGTGGTATAGTACAAGGCATGAGTGGAACCCCTATTATTCAGGACGGGAAGCTAATTGGTGCAGTTACTCATGTGTTGGTGTCAGATCCTACTACAGGGTATGGAATTTTTATTGAGAATATGCTGGGAAAATAAAGATAATAACAACATAAATGGGGTAGGAATTGTCCTACCCCATTTTGATGCAGATTTAATTATTAAGAAAATCCTTGATCTGTTCATAGATAATATTCATAAGATTTGTTCTTGCTTCAACGCTTGCCCATCCTATATGTGGAGTAATAAGAAGCTTGGACTTGTCATTAACTCCAAGAAGTGGACAATCAGGAGACATAGGCTCAATGGCTATTACATCAAGACCTGCAGCTGATATTTGTCCATTGTTAAGAGCATCAGCTAGGGCGATTTCGTTAACGATAGGACCACGACCTAAGTTTAGGAAGATAGCATTTTTCTTCATTTTAGAAAAGGCTACATCATCCATAAGGTTCTCTGTATATTCGTTAAGAGGTGCGTGAACAGAAACTATATCAGATTCATTAAGTAATGTGTCAAAATCAACTTGCTTGTAGTCGTCTTGGGCAGCAGCTCCTGAAGCAGAATAGTAGATAACATTAGCACCGAAAACCTTAGCTATGTCGGCTACACGTCTTCCGATTGCGCCAAGTCCGATGATTCCCCAGGTTTTACCCGAAATCTGAGGGAAAACCTTGTCGAAGTGGGTGAACATAGTGTCGTTAATATAACGTCCATCTTTGACATATTTATCATAGTAAGACATATGCTCTAGTAGATAAAATAGCATAGAAAATGTGTGCTGAGCTACAGATTCGGTAGAGTATCCGGCTACATTTCTCCAAGCTATGCCACGGGAATCTAAGTAGTCCTTATCTAAATTGTTGGTGCCGGTAGCGGTAACGCAGACAAGCTTTAGATTTTTTGCTTCGCCAATTGTGGATTCATTAATTGGTATTTTGTTGATAATTAATATATCAGC
>JAGALE010000236.1 GCA_017625335.1 Lachnospiraceae bacterium | reverse complement strand
CACCATATCCTGAGCGAACACAGGCATAGTTTTCATTATGCTGTAGCAGAAGAAGTTACGTTTAACTGTATCTCTCTTAACTTCAGCGCCACCCTTATCTGCGAAATATCCGTCTGTAACATAGGTGGCAATGTCCGGGTAGTCATCATATATTGACAGGTCCGGTACAACCTGGTAGTTGGCATATGGTGGGTCACATACCGTAACCTCATAGCCTGCCTCATCAAACATTACCGGCATAACCTTAAGTGCCTCGTTGTGCTTGTCCTTAAGTGTTTCTGTATCTCTCTTATTAATCTCTAACGGTGTGTATTCATATCCTCCGAACAGCGCCGGCGCACCCAGGTTTGTTACTCCACCATAGGAGATAACATTTGAGTAATGAGTGAAGCCATCAAACTTTTCCTTAAGCTCCGGCTTCTCTGCAAATATATATGGTATCTGGAATCCAAGTCCTCTATCAAGCATAAGAACTACTACATTCTTACCCTCCTTGCTAAGAGTAAACTGTGGCATTTCCTCATCTGCACGAAGCTGCTTTATATTTTCCTTAGCAGTAGCTACAGATTTTTGAATCTTGCTTACATTTAGTGCTGACATACCTATAAGAGCTATAACCAATATGGTTAATATGCTCTTAAGTGGTTTCTTCCACTTGCTTACTATAAGCAGCATTACCCCTATTATTGCAACCATTACCAATGCGTTAATAAGGTTTTCATGTGGTCTGAATACCAGTCCATCTTCAAACTGAAGGGTTGGTGATATCATTCCAAGCTTTGTTCCGAAGAACAGGTAATTTACTGTCATTACTGCGCACATTATCCAGATTAACTTGTCGAATACATTCTTACCTGCAGGACTTGCCAGCCAGTAGAATACTCTAAACCACACCAGGAATGTTCCTGCCGCCAGACAAAGTGCATAAACCACATACCACAGCGGATTATAGAAGTTCATAACGTCTACGAAATCCTGTGGTGATGATGCCATAAGTGCTGATGGTATAAGCACGCCTACAAGTACAGTAAGTAAAACTGCACCTGCCAGGAAGAATCCCTTGTCGAAGAGCGGAGCCTTCTTAGCTGATGCCTTACCTGCTACCACCTTCTTGCCTGCCTCAGATGCTGCAGCTGCTTCTGATTTGTCTGCAGCCTTTGACTCAGCAATCTCATTCTCTTCCTTAGCCTTAACCTTGCCTCCAAATATATATACAAGCAGTGGCGCCTGTAACACTACACCAAGTGCCACCACGAATAATTCTCTTCTTATAGATGGGTTGTCATATACAAATAGTCCGTATCCACCTATGATAAGTCCCACTACAGAGAATAATATTCCAAGCACCTTTCTTGGGTTTTTAAGCTTGTAGAATATGGTCTTAGCAAGTGAGAACAAATTGTTAAGTGTCCAATAGAATACAAGTCCTGCCGGTGATTTGTAAAGGAACACCAGGAAGAAGCCACTCATAGCATATAGCTGTATCTTTGTCTTAAGAGGGAATCCCTTAAGATATATGGCGCTGGAGATAACATTTATGGTTGTCATTAATATTGGCAGGAGGTTAAGTGTTAATCCTCCTATGTGAATCAGTCCGTCCGGCACTCCAAGGTCTGATATAGGGCCAAGTGATACTCCGTGGAGTATATTTAGGTGTGACAGGAACTGATAGGCTGCCATAAAAAATGGTATCTCTAAAAGCAGTGATACAGAGCCATTAAGTGCATCTGTAGGCTTGTAGTTATTCTGACGATAATACGCCTGAAGAATCATCATTCTCTCGTCTCCGGAAAATGACTTCTTAATGTGCTTTACGCCCTTAGAAAGCTTAAGGTCTACGTCCCTTGCCTCCTCCTGCATGGCATCCGCTCTTCTGTATAGAGGGAGCACCAGGAAGTTCATAATAAGGCTTAGAACTATTATAGCTAGTCCCGGATGACCTATAAATCTGTGTGCCACTGCGAATATTATCTCGAATATCAGCTGCAGTGGTCCTATTAAAATGGTGTATATTATATCGAATAGTGACATATTGTTTCTTCTTTCTTGTATCTCTTTATCTACATCTTTTCCTGATAGCTAGCTGTATACTTGTCTGCTACTACTGTCATATCTTACCCAGTCTGTTCAGCTTCCTTAATTCTTGCTTTATCTAGCTCATTATATCTTTCTAGCTTGGCTGTGTTACAACCTCAGTTTCAGCCACCTCATCAGCAGCAGTGAGCTCCTCATACTTAGCTATAAGGTAATCTGCACATCTTACTGCGCCCTCGCCCTTATGAGCCCATGTCTCCTTAAGCACCTCTTCACGGTACTTTGCGTATGTTGTGTCTTCGATTACAGTGTCAATAATTTCCTTTATGTTATCCATGCTCTCTTCCTTAAGCTCACATCCAAGTCTAGGAAGAGCACCAACTGTCCAGAAATCCTTCTCAAGCCACCATACATCGTACACGCTGACATCCTGGTCAGGGTTAGTGTATATAATTGGCTTGTCATATATAAGTGTAAAGTCAAATATTACTCCTGAGAAGTCTGTTATAAGCACGTCTGAGCGTCTTAATACCTCGAAGTTGTCTCTGTCACGATTCCACTCAAGCTGGTCAGAGTCAGGATATTTTGCCATAAGCTCATCCATAAGCTCCTTCTCACTTGCAAATGACTGTGGGTGGGGACGTACTATTACATGATAGCCTGTCTTAAGAAGTGCCTCGATTATCTTGCCACCGTACACTCCAAATATTCCACTCTTACCCCATGTCGGTGCAAGAAGCACTGTTCTCTCGTGAGCCTCTCCAGGACCTTCCTTCTCGAATCTTTCAGCCATTACATCCATGTAAGGAATTCCCACCTTAACCAAATCCTTGGCAGGTAGATTTCTAAGCTTTTCTAATGCTCTTACGTCCTCTATCTGGTAGTCGCCAGACAGTAATATAGCATCATAATAATCTATTCCGAACATTCTATACATTGTTATATCACTGGCTGCATGTGGTATGTGAATGTAGTAATCCACGTCCTTTGAGCGCTTCCACTGATACACATCAAGTCCAGGCGTTGTGGAAAGCACCACATTAGCCTTAAGGAAGTTAAGTCTTGTAAATGCTTTGTTACCATTTCCAATATATTCTGCTTTAAGGTTCTCATACTCTGCTTCAAGGGCAGGGTCATCCTCTGAGAAAGTAAGGTAGGTAACCTCCTTACCTCTTTTATTCATTTCCTTAACTATTGGCTCGAATATGGACCAATATCTCTTATCGTCTGAGAATATTACAAATGGAATCTTCTCATTTCCCACCTGAGCCTTACCGCCACTTATGGCGAATTTTAATTTAATGAATAACATTTTTATGGAATAAAATGCTGCGCCGATAACTCCTATCAGCACTGTAAATAGCATACTTCCTGTTCCTGGATCGATGTAAAGTAACATGTTATTATCTCCTTTGTTTTAGTTTTTCAAGCATCTCCAAAATTTGATACTATCACAAATACTTTCATAATTCTAGTATCCTGGGATGTTAATTATTACTAATTTCGACATTTTTCTTTATTTTTATGCAATATGTGTTGATATGCCATATGTCAGTAGTGGTAACTCCCACCAGTCTTACGAAATGATAGCTGGTTTGCTTTTCATCTGTGGGACTGCTACTTGGCACCTGCCGGAATACAGCATTCCTCATCTATGTGGTTCCAACAGTCCATATCCCAAATGTTTCCTCCCACACCTTCTATACTGATCCATTTTGTAGGCTTTAATTGATTTCCGTTATTCGTATCAACATGCCAATCCTCCGCTATACTTATATACTGGGGATGAGCATATTTTTCCTGGTTATTGATTTCCTTACCCGTAAATGGATTTATAGGATTTTCTATCAATTGGCTGGTAGCAAGGGTTGGAACATCAGCATTTGTCATAAACTCATCTGAAGTTGTGAATCCCTTAGCATTAAAATCCTTAACTAACATAAGCGGATAGTATGTGGTTATATCCACATCTTCGCTGGCACCTTCATATACTAATTCGTCGATTTGATTTAAGTTTCGTCCATGGTCTGACACTATTATTATTCTAGTATTGTCATACACTCCCATTTCCCTTAGATAATCAAGCCAATTTCCTATTTGCATAAGAGCTGCCATGTTTGTGTGGTAATGAGATACATGATTCTCATTCTCCATATTAAGGGTTATACCATTTAGAGTGAATCTATCTGTGTGTTCCGAATCGTATATTGTGTTATCCACCACATTTTGCGGCTCATATTCCGGAGCCTGAAGGTACATTGGATCATGAGTCATATTATTGCACATTATCATAAATGTATTCTTAGCTCCTTCCTCCACAATTGTCATATCAGACAATCCCTGAAGGACATGATAAGACTTCATAAAATGCCAGTTAAGTCCTACCGCCTTATATATTCCATCTATATGCTGAGATGTAGACTCCTCCTCATCTATTATAAGGTTGTAGCTTCCATCTCCGTACACAAGCTTCTGAAGACATAAAGGTGCGGACTTCATAAAGCTATAGCAAAAGAATTTTTTCCTAAGCTGACTTTCATCCTGATTGCCTACTTTATGTTCTCCTATTTTTCCCTCCGACACGAATGCATTTATCTCTGGATATTCATTATATATTGACATGTCAGGTATCCACTGATAGTTTGCATAAGGAGCATCGCACACTGTCACCTTGTAATCCTCCTGAAGAAACATAACCGGCATCATCTTAAGTGCCTCGTTATGCTTGTCAACTAGCTTTTCTTCATCTCGCTTATTCAACTCCACTGGTGTATATTCATATCCACCATAAAGGGCTGGTGCCGCATAATTTGTTGCTGATGAGTAGGATATAACATTGGAGTAATATGTAAAACCATCGAACTGTTCCTTCAGTTCAGGTACCTCTTCAACTGCATATGGAACCATATAACCTAGTGCTCTATCCAACATTATTACAACTACATTTTTTCCTTCTGTGCTAAGTGTAAAATATGGCACCTGTGTGTTTGTGGACTCAAGATTCTCATATGCCCTTCTCGCCTGGGTATTAATCTTAATTGAGTTTACAACTGTCATTCCTACCACAGCACATATTATTACAAGCATTACACTCTTTAGTTTAGATTTCCATCTACTGTATATTACAAGCATTAACGCCGCTACCAACACTATAGCTACAAGATTTATTAATATTTCCTTTATCCCTATCACAAGGGCATCTTGAAACTTCAGTTCCGGAGTCATGGTTCCAAGGTCTGTGCCAAAGAACATATAGTTAATTATAATAATTATACATACTATGCTTATTATCTTATCTAGCCTTTCCCTGGTTTTAGGTCTTGCCAACCAAAAGAATACTCTCATCCATATCATGCAGCTTCCCACAGCCATACACATAGTAAACACCACATACCACAAGGGACTTTTGTAATCAAGTATGTTAATAAATTCCTGAGGCGATGATACAATAAGGGCTGACGGTATCAATCCTCCCAATACAACTGCTAGTAACAGGCTGGCTGTAGTGAAGATAAAATTAGTGTTTGTTTGAGTCGTGTATGCTTGTTGCTTGCTTGTTGCTTGCATTGCGACTTTCTCTGTAGCAGCTTTGTCGCCTGTAGCCTGTATTGTAACTTTCTCTGTAGCAGTTTGGTCGCCTGCTATGGCTTCAT
>JAGALE010000235.1 GCA_017625335.1 Lachnospiraceae bacterium | reverse complement strand
CATCTTCTCCCTTAGCTAATTTATTTATGTCATCAAGTGTTTTACCTGTGTTTGTTACATCTTTTGGAAAAGTTGCATCACCTTTTAATATGAATATATCCATATATCCTATTATATATCTATCTATTGGCCCAAGCTTTATCCTATTAAGCTTAAGCTCATCCTCTCTATGTTTTCGCATCCTCAATATATCTTCATAAGAATCCTTATTAACTGACTCACCCAATATATTTATTCTAAGCTTACCTATACCTTGTGTATAAGCTGTATCATTAAGTTCCAAAGCTTCAACTAATGATTCATCTCTTTTTATTTGAATTCCTTTATTATAATACATTGGCATCATATATCCATCTATAAACATGTTGTCGAAATACCCTAGTCCACATATTCGTTTAACGTCCATACCTATCCCTCTATTAAAAAATGGGGCATGCTAACACATGCCCCATTCTGTATCTTACATTATTGCTCTTTTACACTTAATGCTACATAATCTACAAAACTCTTAACTGCTAGGCTAAATGATGGTTCAGATGTTTCAAATTGTTTTCCGTAGAAGTTTATAGCATTTACACTTACATTTGTCTTTAATGCTATAGCTGTATTATTAAATAATGTAGTGTGAATCTTTATTAATGAATGAAGTATTTGCCAGTCTGCTACTTTAGCTACATACATTGGTACATCAGTAGCTTCTATCATTATGTTATCTCCTACTTCATCAGCGTTCTCAGATATGAGCCTTCTATTTTCTCCTACTACATTACCTATAGCTTTAAGATTAACCTTATTAACTTTAGATGCTTCAACAATCATTTGCTCTATGACTTCTACAACTGCTTCGTAGCTATCTAATATTCTGGTTAGATACTTAGTCTTAACCACTGTAGGTCTTACCAATATATCCTCATGAGCCTTCAATGAATTCTTAGTAACAACTATATTATTGAATATATCCCCTTTAATTATTGCTACTGCTGTTTTTATATCTTCTGGCTGCTCAAACTCATTGTAATCTCGTAACTGCACTGCATCTTCAGAATATCCATAGTTTGTAACTATGTAATCAGAGTTTGTATATGTATCAAAATATAAGAATATTTCTGACATATCTATTTGCATTGACTCACAAATATCATAAAGTACTGATGCAACTTGCTGTACAGACTCTATACCAACTATAGCGTATTTAGTACCATTGATTCTTGGATATTCTGCATACTCTTCTGTATATAACTTAAGGAAATTATTTACTAAACTGAAGTCTTTATGTTTTAGTAATGCTATTGCACCTGCATTTCCTTTTTGAGCCTCTATAGCCAATACTGCATCTATACATTTACATAATAGCTGCTCACAACTCATTTCTGTCATAGCCGCATTTATATTAAATGTTACATAATTATCTCCAAGATATTTGATTGTGTTAAATGTTATCTTTTCATCACTCCAAATGAGCTGGTCTAATTGTAACATTTGAACAACCAGGAGACTTTGTTGTGCTTCAAATTGCTCTGTGTTATCATTCATCTCCATCTCTAAATCTGAATCAACTTCCCATGTATCCTCAGAATTTTCGTCAAGTTCAAATCCATCAGAAAATTCGTCTGTGTTATATTCTTCCGTAAGCTCAGATTCTTCCTTTACTAATGATATTGCACCATCAGCTGTAGTTATATCTTCATCAAATAAAGATTCATCTTCTATTCCCACTGCATCAAATTGACTTTCTATGCTAGGAACTTCCTCATCTGCAAATATATTAGAGTTTTCAATGTTATCTACATTACCAAAAGGTTCCTCTATTTCTCCATCTGCAAATATATCTTCCTCATCTGTAAATATATTTTCTTCACCTGTATACTCATCAGACTCTTCTGTAATCAACTCATCTTCATCAGCTGCAAAAATATCTGACTCTGCTATTTCCTCTGTACTACTGTATTCATCAGAAATCTCTACATCTTGATATTCTATCTCTTCGGTTACTGCTCCATCTGTATCATTATAAGTATATTCTTCTTCTGTATTATCATCATATTCTAATGCATCTACTTCTGTGTTCTCTGTATCTTCAATATATTCTTCATCTGTGTTTATTTCATCTTCTAATCCATCTTTAAACGTACCAATCTTCTTGCACTCGAATATTACATCATCGAAATGACTAAACACTATTCTAATCTTATTGAGTACATCATCTTCGTGCTGACCATCTATATCTATATCATATGCCTTATTATTCATAATAAGGTCATTTCTTTCAGCAGGTTGTACAAGTCTAAATATATCACCGTTGAATATAAACTGAGATGCTTCAAAACTCTTGATTTCATATAACTTCTGAAGTGAACGACCTATAAATGTATGAAGTTCATCAAACTGAATAAGTTCTGTGTTAATTACACCAACATAGTGTCTATCTAACTCTGGGTTATCCTCTATCACACCTAATAATTCTTGAGCACGTCTTCTATCTGCTCCAGACATGTTATCAATTTCATCTTTAGCAGCTGCTAGCTCTTTTTCTAACTCATCTACTCTTTCAGTTGCTGTGGATAATTTTATTGTGAGTTCTTGTATCTGTGTTCTATAACTGTCTATTTCATCGGATGTATTACCGAATGATTCAACTTCACTGTTTGAGCTATGCTGAGCCTCTTTAAGTGCTTCTTTAAGTGCTTCAATAGTTGCGTAAGCAGATTCTAGTTCAATCTTAATATTTTCGTTATCTAATGCAGTTGCCTCTGCTCCCTCAATGACAGCATCATCTAACAGTATTGTTAAATAATTTGCATATTCACTAGAATCTGATGCATTTAATCCGCTAACAACTTCTACTATAGCATTAGCTACTGTCTCAGAATTTTCAAATATCTTTAATCTAAACTCATCTAATGTTAGCTTACTTGTTTTTATCTGACTATCAATATATGATATATCATATCCATCTTTAGATATTGCATTTAGTATATTCATAGATGTATCATTAAACTCATTATTTAATGATTGTATCCATACTTTAACATACTCTCTGCTTTCTTTATTGAATCTATATAAAATTAACTCATCACCGTTTATTATCATTAGTAAGCTAAATCTTTTATCGGTACAAGTTGTAATTGTTTCCTTAAGTTCTTCTTCTACTATACCATCACCAGGAGCAAATACCTTAACTGCTAATCTATTACCAGTAGCTGTAATTACTTCCCAATCAATTGGCCCATTGTATAGTCTCTTAACAGATGTGTCTCTTTTTTTGTTGTATCCTAAAGCTACCATAATGTCATCTACTAGAATTTCATTAGTTAACATTCTGTTATTTTTTAGGCTGTTTGCATTTAATTCAAGTGTTTCCCTTAATTCACCAATGTTAATTGTCATTTTAATTTTCCTACCCTTTCAAAAAATTATTTTTATTAACAATAAATTATAAGCCAACTTATGTGCAATAAAAAAGTAGGTATAATGTTTATTATACCTACTTTAAATGACTCTTTCCTTAGCTTTTACGTTAATTACATATGTGATTTTATTAAATGTTTCAATTTTTAATGTACTATTTTTATTCTCAACATTGATAGCAAGTAAATCTTTTTTAACGTACATGTTAGCTTCTATCATCATCACGACTGGCATTACTCTATCTTCACCTGAAACAATTGCGTCTACCTCTATATTATCAGTTTGAACTTTCTTAAACTCTAATTTTTCTATATAGTTATTTTCTGTTGCTCCAAGTAGATACTTTATAACTGGTACGCTCTTTAATGATTTATACATCATCTACTAAATCTTCAAAGAAGTCATCATCATAATCATCTAGATAATCATATTCGTCTATAGAATCTAAATCTAGTGTTTCTATTTTTGACCTCTTGTATATATAAATCACATAAGATACCAAAGCCGCTACCGCAGATGATAATATAATTATACCTGCTATTTTACATGTTTTTTTCATATACTACTCCTTATCTAAGCTTGCTGTTTTAGTATCATTACTTGCTTCTTCTGTTTTTTCTACTTCTTCTGCTTCTTTCTTAGCTGCCTCTTCTGCTTCTTTCTTAGCAGCTTCTTCTGCTCTCGCTGCCTTTCTTTCTTCAGCCTTTGCATCTAACTCTGCTTCTTTTTCTTTAAGCTTGTCTTTCACTTCTGATGCAATGTCTTTAGCTTCTTTTACAACTTTTTTAGCTTCATACTCTACGTTTTCACCAACTTCTTTAGCCATTGCACCTACTGACTTACCAAATTCCTTAGAGTCATCTGCTACTTTCTTACCTGTTTCTTTAACCTGTTCACGTAACTCTTTATCAGAGCTTAACTTTTTTACTGCTAATGCAGCTCCACCTACTGCTACAAGTGCTCCTACTAATGCATTTCTTAATTTCATTATATTGTCCTCCTTATATCTAATATTGATATGTATTAATAAACTCTGCTACTTTTTTTAAGTTTGGACATTTAGCTATTGCTAATGCCTTACCAGTTTCATAAATCACATATTTTCCACCAGAATGCTCCATATTATATAAAATGGTTAATCCCCATCCATACGGTGTTTCTATTACTATTCTATCAAATGTTTTACCATAAGTTTGAGATTGTTTATTCTGAAAGATAATGTTACCATAATTAATTACATCATCTCTATTCAGATAAGTTTTTAACCCTCTTATAAATTTATTTGTTTTATCAATCAGTTCAAATGGATGTAACACACACTCACACCAGCCTAATTGACCACAAATCATCTGAGCCTGTTCTGCTGTAATAGTAACACCACCCAATGTAGCTGTAGACTCATTATCATATTTAATGTTTAATGCTCCATTTACTTGCATTTCTAAAAGATTCTTAAGTAACATCCTTATACCTCCAATTGTTTAATAAAATTTATATAACAATATTACCATAATGTACCATTATATGTTGCAATAACTATTATTCGCTATATAAATAACAACCATTTATGTTTTCTCTAGTGTTAACATATGATTTAGGAACCATATCCTGTGTATAACCCTTACTATCTATATAATCTAAATATTTTAAAATCTCATCTTGAGTCCAAGTTGCATAGTTCATATTTGCATCTGCTACTATATTTTCTAATTCCATATCAGTATAACTAAGCATGCATTCTGCAAAATTTGATACAGAAGCTCTTATCTGCTCTAATTCTAATATATCAGCATCAGATGCCTCACTTATACATATAGCTGTTACATGTGGAGGTATTGACATTGTCATCATAGGCTCTGTTTCAACTATATATGTTCTTCCAACTTGTATATCCTGTTTATGTATATCTAAATTATCTGAGATGTGAATCATTATTACACCAGAATAACTTGTTTCAGTTGATGTGTTACCAACCAATAATTTATCTTCATCTACAAAATTATCAGTTATATCTACTATAAATTTCATTGTTTCTTCTTCTGCCTTAATTGTTGTTTCCTTATTATCTTCTGTGCTATTGCTATTACTATTGACAGTGTTATAATTTTCTTGTACTATAATACTTGCACTTTCTACTACTGTGTCTTTTTTAATATTATTGCTATTCGTTAAATATATGTCTACACTCTGTAATGCACAGTACAATAATACTGGTACTATTAATAGATAAACTATTACATTTGTTTTATCTACGTATTTCAGGTTATTTACTATGATGTTATAAATTTTTTTCATAATGACCTCAATTATTTAGCAATATCTTATTACCTTTGAATATAAATATCTTCTTAAATCTATCTAGATATTTCACCTTAACCTTCATGCTATCTAGTTGTTTTCCTTGCATTATCTTGGATAATCCATCAAAGTGTAAATCGTCAGCTGATGGTTTAAATATTTCAAATACTGATATATTAGATAAGCATGTGCTATGTAATTCATTTATGCTTCTTACAACTATATTAACTATACAGTTATGTACGCGTGCAAATGCAAGTGTTGTACTTATAAAGTCTACTATCCTATCCTCAAGTTCTCCATGGTAATCATAAATTAACCATGTTTCTATATCACTAATATAATTTACATTAATCTGTTTTCTTATTATATCAGATGTTGATGTATAGTTGTTTTGTAGCTCATCCATACTAATTAATGTTGCATTTTCTGATTTACTTAATTTAGCATATTCTTTAACATGGTCTGTTACTATTATTATTTTTGTATTTACATCATCTACTAATTGTTTAAGTCTGTTTTTAACAGTAGTTGTCTTGCCTACCCCAGGTGCTCCCACTGTTAATATATTACAGTTATCATTATTCAGATATGTATGTAAGTCTATATTTATATCCTTACCAAGTGTATTTCTACCAACCAGTGCTTTACCAAAATTAATTTTCATGTTATTTATCTCCTATAGTCTGTATAAACATATTATATGAGTATACTGTGAATTTTTGATTTACCCACTCTTTAAATACAACAGGTGTAACATCTAACCCTTCAATTGCTTCCATTGGGATACTACCAAGTACTTTGATTCTGTTATACAGCTCAACCAACATATTATTAAGGTCTACCTGTGTACCTCTACTAGGTAATACATCTAACTCAAGAAGTGTATCACTAACCTCTTTTGTAATCACTTTACTATTTTTTAAACTTTCTCTTAGTTCAGATAATGATTGTAACATTTTAACTTTCCTCCTTTAATAAGCCCATACATTATATCCATATATTCTTCCGTCTTTATCCACATGAAACTCAAATAAATATAATGTATTGTATTTATGTTCGTTATAAGTCAATTTAACATTTGACATTATTACTGTGTCTCCCGTAGTAGAATTATCAGGATAAGTAAAATCTATAACTGCCTCAGCTACTCCACTACTATTTATATCATTGTTTTGTGTATAATCTCTAAATTTATTATAACAATCATTCGAAAAGCTGCTGTATATAGAATCTAAATAACTTGTGTCATTATTTATCACACCATATACCAAATTACCTACAACGTCGTTAACTATACGTTGACTAGATTGCTCTAAATCAATATATGTCATATCATTTGCATAAGTTGTTGTTCCAAGTAGCATAATTGTTATTACCAACAATACTAATGTTCTTCTCATTCTCATATTATGCCTCCAGACTATATTTTATATATGATTCTACTTTATTCTCAGAATCTAGTTGAAATCTAAACATGTATGTGTCACTTATTTGCATATATATTGAACCATTGAAGTAGTAACATTGTTTCATTACTGCATCACTAACTATATCTAATTCATTAAATATAAATGATTCTATACATATACTCTGTGTTTCACCTGTTTTTATTAGTGTTAATAACTCATTTGCATATAACTGTTTATTATCAATGGTGACTGTTCTGCTTTGTACTGTATAGTCTGTAGGTTCTGGTCGTTCATTACAACCACAAAGTGTTATTACTATGAGTAATAAAGCAATAATTTTAATTTTCTGAAACTTCATTCTCTGTTT
>JAGALE010000234.1 GCA_017625335.1 Lachnospiraceae bacterium | reverse complement strand
GTAGCGGTAATTATGATGATCATACCGATTGCCTTAGTTATGGATTGGTTACCAGACATGGGGTTCTTAACTGAATTGTTGTTTGATTTACTTATTGTATTTATTAACTTGGGATATATAATACTTCCAGTAGTAGAATGTGTATTTATGGGTATAGTACATTTTGCAACTATTAGACCATACAGGCAAAAAAAACTTAATCATTTGGAGGATAAGATGCACATAACTTCTGGAATAGTGTTTTATACACTTATAGTATTATTTTTATTGTTTATGTGGTTTTTACACAGCTTGAGTGGACAATTATCACACATGTAGGAGGAATAAATTATGAGCGACAAAAAATTTTATACCATTTTAGTGATTATATTGATATTAGGGGTGATAAGCACAGTTGCCTTAACCATATATACAGCGCAGCTTTATGACAAGTGTTCCATCATTTCTTATATTGCAAATGAGCCATTTTAGGGAGGGATTAGTATGAAGAAGCTACATAATCAGCTCCTTGTAATAGTAGGGTTAATAATGTTTTTTGTATGTCTTAATATGGGAATTTATAACCTGTTTACAAAAAGATGTATAAGTGATTATAGTGATGGGCTAAAGGCAAAATCCATAGAGCTAGACAGATACCTACCATTTGTAGAGGATTCAGAGCTTGTGAAGGTGGATTCAGAGCTTATGCTAGAAGGTGATTTGCCTGTTTTAGATGGTGCTGCGGCATTATATCCTATATTTTCAGCTACTGTACATGCTATATATCCGCAAGATTGCGTGCATTTTGATGGGGAGAATTTTACAGAGGAAAGCGTTCTTCAATATCGAAATACAAGAGGTGCTTATAAGGCAATAGTGGATGGAGATATAGACATAGCAATCTGCGTAAAGCCTTCAGAGGAGCAGCTTGCATATGCTAAGGAAAAGGGCGTGGAACTAGAATTTGTACCTATAGGTAAGGAAGCCTTTGTGTTTATAGTGAATAAAGATAATCCGGTAGATGGATTGACTGAAGATGAAATCCGGGATATATATGCAGGAGAAATTACCAACTGGTCTAAGGTGGGTGGAGATAATAAGCTAATTAGTCCCCTGCAGAGGAATCAGGGTAGTGGAAGCCAGACAGCTATGCTTTCATTTATGAATGGGAGAGAAATGCCAAGGGATTATAATAGCTTTTTGGGAAGTGCCATAGGATTTTCCTTTAGATTCTATGTGGAGGGAATAGTTGAAGATGGTGGCGTGAAAATGCTATCGGTAAATGGTGTATATCCAAATGTTGAAAACATAAAGAATGACAGCTATCCGGTAGTGCAGAATATTTATGCGGTTTATAGGAAGGAAAATACTAACGAAAATATACCTATAGTCATAGATTGGCTTCTATCAGATGAGGGACAGCAGATGATAGAGGATACAGGATATGTGGGAATTAACGTAATCGAGTAGGAATCAGCCTACTCGATATTTTTATTATAAAATTGTATCAGAAGCTATGCGCAAGAGTAAATTCCACTTTTGAGAGAAAATGATGGAATTTTAAATTCACTTTACGATTTTATTGAAATTTCAAAAATAGTTATTGACAAATGTGATAACATGGCATATTATGATGATATCAAATTGATATCACAATGAATTGAGGGAGGAAAAGATTATGAGTGATGAAAGTAAAATCAAAACAAGTAACATTGAGGAAAGAGAAATTACTAAGGCCAATGGTGGCGCAGCTTTATTTGGAATAATCTTAGGATTGTTTGTATCAGTAGGGCTTATTATTGCGGGTGCGACCTTGGTTGAAAGAAAGGGAGCTATAGGCGGAATTACCATTGTATTTGCGTTAGTTCTTATGACAGTATTTTGTATTATGTTTGCAGGACTTAAGGTAATTCATCCTAATGAGGCAGCAGTTTACACATTCTTTGGTAAGTATTATTGTACAATCAAGAATGCAGGATTTTATTTTATTAATCCATTTGCAGAGTGTTATAATCCATCTGCAACATCAGCACTTGATGAGCTTGCTACAGCATTTGTAAAGCCAGCAACAACTGATAAGGCGGAGACAGGAGTGGGAACTACTCCTAAGTCCTCTAAGAAGATTTCTACTAAGACAAATACATTAAACAACAGAAAGCAGAAGGTTAATGATGCTCTTGGTAACCCTGTTATTATCGGTGCAGCAGTTATCTGGAAGGTTGTGAATCCTACAAAGGCAGTATTCAATGTGGAGAATTACAACAAGTATCTTTCAACACAGTGTGACGCTATTATAAGAAATAACGCAAGACTTTATCCATATGATGTTATGGATGAGGATTCAGATGAGAAAACACTTCGTGGAAGCGCCATTGAGATTGCTGAAAGCATGAAGGCTGAGCTTCAGGAGAAGGTTACTGAGGCTGGTATAGAGATTAAGGATGTTAAGATTACTGACCTTGCATACTCAGATGAGATTGCAGCAGCTATGCTTCAGAAGCAGCAGGCTAGAGCAATCGTTGCAGCTAGACAGGACATCGTAGAGGGCGCTGTTGGAATGGTTAAGATGGCTATCGACCAGCTTAACGAGGAAGAGGTTGTTGTTCTTGACGAGGAGAGAAAGGCAGCTATGGTTAGCAACTTACTTGTAGTTCTCTGTGGTAGCAAGGAGGCACAGCCTGTTATTAACAGCAGTTCAATATATTAAGAATAATGGAGAAATTATGAATCTGGGGGATAAGCCTGGGGAGGCTTAGCTCCATATAGGGGAATTAAGAAAAATGTTGAAACTTGGAATTATACTATGTACAATCGGTATAGTGATTGTAGGGAGGTGAAGGCGTGAGCAAGGAACTTGATATGGATGCGAGGGAGAAGGAATTAAATGACCGCCTTCAGCGTTTGAATCAGCTGGAAGAAGACATAAAGAACAAGGAAAAGCAGATGAAGGAGAAGGAAAAGGCTAAAAAGCAGGTACTTCTTCGTCTGGCACCAACTCTTTGGGAGGACCTAGCCAAGTGGGCAGATGAGGACTATCGTTCCATTAATGCTCAGATAGAATATCTCTTGGCGGAGTGTGTGAGAAGGCGCAAGGGATAGAACGATTATAAATTGCACATAATAAAGTAGATGCTACATAAAAAGTAGCATCTATTTTTTTATTATATATTTTAAGGAGAAATATTATGTGCACAGCTGCTACTTATAAAACAAAGGATCACTACTTTGGTAGAAATTTAGATTTAGAATATTCCTACAAGGAAACTGTAACTATAACTCCTAGGAATTATCATTTTTCCTTCCGAGGATTAAAACCCTTAGAATGCCATTATGCCATAATCGGCATGGCATATGTGGTTGATAACTATCCACTTTATTACGATGGAACTAACGAGGAAGGGCTTAGTATGGCGGGACTAAACTTTCCTGATAATGCGTATTATCCACATTTTCAGGATGGAAAGGATAATGTGGCCCCCTTTGAATTTATCCCTTGGATATTAGGACAGTGCAAGAACGTGGATGAGGCAAGGGTAAAGCTTGAGAATATAAATCTATACAACGAACCATTTAGTGATGAGCTTCCCTTATCTCCATTACATTGGATAATCGCTGATAGAGAGGAAGCAATAGTTGTAGAGCCAACAAAGGATGGACTTAAAGTTTATGACAATCCTGTGGGGATACTGACTAACAACCCACCATTTCCATATCACATGATTAATATAAGCAATTACATGCGCTTGTCTAAGGAGGAGCCAACTAATACCTTTGCAGACTCTCTTCCTATAAAGCCTTACAGCAGAGGGATGGGGACTATGTTTTTGCCGGGAGATTTGTCCTCAGCATCTAGGTTTGTAAAGGCTACATTTACCAAGATGAATTCAGTTTCAGGAGACAGTGAGAGGGAAAGTGTAAGTCAGTTTTTCCATATTTTAAAATCTGTAGAGCAGCAGCGTGGACTAGTGCATATGGGCCATGGCAAATACGAACTGACAATATATACCTCTTGCTGTAACACAGATAAAGGAATATATTATTATACTACCTATGACAACAGTCAGGTGGTGGGTATTGATATGAGTACGGAAGAGCTAAATAGTGACAAGCTGATACTTTACCCTTTATTTGTGGAAAAAGATATTAAAATCATAAATTAGAATAATTGATTTTATGACAAAGTAACAAAGATAAAAAACTAGGAAAAAATCCATAATTTTATATAAAGCTTTGTCCGATAAATCAAAAGACATAGCAAGACTATATATGAATGAACTATAAAGAAATGAACTAAAAACTAATTACGAACTAGAAAAAATGACCTGAATGAAATGTACTGAATGAAATGAACAAAATGAGATGAAGGAAACGAAAGAACAAAACGAATGAACAAAGCAAATGAATAAAATCTAGAGAAAGGATAGATAAATCACGTTTAAGGAACTGAAGAAAAGATTTAGAGAAAATTTATGTTAAGAGCTATAGAGTTATTTGTATTTTGGTACCCTGCCATAATGTCTGTAGTGTGGGTTGTTGGAGGAATAATATTTTACCTTAGCAACGAGAGAAAAAAACCACTACCCCTTTACGAGACACCTATGGTTTCGATTTTGGTGCCTTGCTTTAATGAGGCAGAGACTGTGGAAAATACAGTTGAGCAGCTTAATAAATTGCAGTATCCAAACTTTGAGATTATCGCAATTAATGACGGAAGCAGCGATAATACCTCTGAGGTAATAAAGGGCCTGTTGGATAAATACCATAGGCTGAGATTTATAGATTTAAAGGAAAACAATGGTAAGGCTAATGCCCTTTATCTAGGACTTCTTGCCTCAAAGGGAGAAATCCTTATGGGTGTGGATTCGGATGCCTATATTATGCCGGATGCTTTAAATTACATTGTGCCACACTTTACAAATCCATATAATGGAGAAAGAGTTGGTGCAGTAACCGGTAATCCTAGAGTTAGGAACAGAAGCTCGCTTTTAGCTAAGCTACAGCTTTGTGAGTATGCAAGTATAGTAAGTCTGATTAAGAGAACTCAGAGAATCTGGGGTAAGGTTATGACAGTATCAGGTGTTGTTGTAGCATTTAGAAAGCGTGCCCTTATGGATTGTCAGCTTTGGGACAGAGATATGATAACCGAGGATATCGGCGTAACCTGGAAGCTGGAGAAGAAATATTGGGATGTAAGATATGAGTCAAATGCACTTTGTATGATGTTGGTTCCCGAGACAGTTAAGGGCTTATATAAGCAGAGAAAGAGATGGACCAAGGGTGGTATGGAGATTCTAAGACGTCACTATAATGTTTTAGGTAATTGGAAATCTCGTAGAATGGTTCTAGTATACCTAGAGCAGGTTACCACCATAATATGGGCTCTTTGTTGGCTATTAATGCTTATAATACTTTTAATAGGTTGGTTTTCCTTCGGAGAGTGGATGGCACTTCCTTACATATGGAAGAGCTTGTTTCTATCAACAGTATGTGTGATACAGTTTGTTGTAGCTATGCTACTTGATAGTCGTTATGATAAAGGACTTCTTAAGAACGGAATAGTAGCTATATGGTATCCATTTATGTATTGGTACATTAATGCAATCATAGTTATTACTACACTTCCTGATTTATTCAAAAAGAAGAAAAGGCTGGCTACCTGGGATAGTCCGGATAGGGGGTTAGCATAATGAGAGAAACAGATGAAAGCTTTACCAATCCATTGCCGCAGAAAGCAGATTATGACCTTGAGGATCATCTTATATACGGAAAACAAAAAGGATGGAAAAAGGTTTTAGAGTGGATATTCACCATACTTGCCTGGGGCCTGCTTTTATCCTATGTGATTTACCTGGTTTATGGTATGCTTGCAGTTGAAAAGGGATGGTACCTGCCGGAGTTTACTATATATAACCGAGAGATGGTTATGGAGATTAGAAAGTACTTTTTCTTTCTTTTCATAGTACTTTTGGTGGTTATTGTACTTCTTATATTTTGGAAGAACTATAATAAAAGACGATTTGGTAATCTACACCGAAGAAAGTTTAGACCACCAGTGAATAATAAAGAGCTAGCTGATATGTTTGAGATTGATGAGCATATGGTTGAGAAGATGCAAAACGACAGATACATTCTCCTTGAAACTAACATAGTTCCTGAGAATCTCGGGATCGGTGGTAAAAATCCTAAGGAAGATACCTACGAAGATGAGAAGGAAGAATATCATAAGAGAAAATTTAATTTATAAACCAAAGGGACGTAAGATTATAATCTCACGTCCCTTTGGTTTATTGAAATATACATTTATTGTAATAATGAAAGAACACTTTCGTGCTGCTGATTTGCCTGTGTTAACATAGCCTGTCCTGCCTGCTCTAGTATACTCAGTTTGGAATGATCTGCAATTTCGTCAGCCATATTTGCATCTCTGATAGATGACTCGGCAGCGCTTAAGTTTTCATGGTAATTTTGCAAGCTATTAACTGTAAATTCTAGTCTGTTCTGGTAGGCACCCATACGACTTCTTTCTCCACTGACATAATTTATGGCTGAATGAATGTCTTGTAGAGCTGATGAAGCCTTTTGGTGATTAGAAACATCAATGGCTGTTAGTCCCATATTACCGGTGGCTAAGGCAGGAAGCTCAATTTTCATATTTTGGCCGGCATTAGCTCCGGTTTGGAGGTAAAGGGAACCCATTTTTTCTAAATCATCATTACCTGATGAAGTAGCAATACCAGGACCTATTTTACCATAGTCACCGGAAGGAGACACATCGGTACGGTTATCATATATTATGAGCTTGCCATTTTCCACAACCATTTCAGTGAAGTGGTTGTTTGGGTGACCACCATTGGTTGCATCTATTATTTTATTATAAATGTCATCTGCAGATGTAGCATCCCCAATACCTACATTGTATATGTAGTGAACTCCGCTTTGCTCTGTAGAGTTTGTGGTTTCATCAGTAAAGTTAATGCTGTAGTGGTTAGAACAAGTACAACAGGTTGAGTAAAAACCGGAACCTACAGCATCTGCTATGGCTTGAGATTTGTCGGCCTCAGAATCAAAGGCAGAAAAATCTAGTATGGTTGCCGGGTGATCCCCATCTATAAGAGTGTAGGTTTCTGACATTAACCCATTAGCTTCGGAGGCAGCATCAATTGTACCCCATGCTGGCAATCCTCCCGAAATGGTTGGAGGGGCCACAGTTCCTGTATAATTACCGTTACTTCCCTTAAGAAGAAATCTATCGTTGAATTTTGTCTTTTCGGATATTTCGTCTATCTCTGTAAGAATTTCATTAATCTCCGATTGGATAGAATCACGATCCTCGGTTGTCAAGGTATCATTAGCGGCTTGAGTACAAAGCTCTGTCATTCTGTGAAGCATGGAATGAACCTCTGCCATTGCGCCGTCAGCTGTTTGAATAAGGGAGATTCCATCTTGGCTATTGTCGGTTGCCTGAGCTAGATTACGAATTTGATTTCTCATCTTCTCAGATATAGAAAGACCGGCAGCATCATCAGCTGAACGATTGATTTTATATCCTGAAGAAAGCTTCTCCACTGTCTTGTTCTTGGCACGATTATTTATATTAAATTGTCTGCAGGTATTAGCTGCTAACATATTATGTACAACAACCATAAACTATTTCCTTTATGTAAGATTATATTTCACAAATGTTATATCGGATATACAAGTATCGAAATTAATAGTTTTAACTCCCCCAATAACGCATTATATATGGCGAAATCTGCATTATTTTTGAGCGATTTCGGGAAAACACAATTATAGATAATATATATTCATATAAATTGCACATAATAAGATATTAGTGTAAAATAGCTAGGTAAGCATCGGAAAGTTTAGAAAAATAAAAAAATGGAGATATATAGTTATGAAAAAAGGAATTATATTCGATATGGATGGAACTCTCTGGGATTCAGCAGAGGGTGTGGCAAAGTCATGGACCATTAAGGTTCAGGAAATGTATCCTGATGCAAAGGAAATCACAGAGGCAGATGTAAAGTCCGTTATGGGACTTACAATGGATAAAATTGCGGACAAGTTCTTTAGCTGGTTAAATGAGAAGGAACGCTATGAGCTTCTTGATATATGTGGAAATTATGAGAATGATTACTTAAGAGAGCATGGTGGAGTTCTGTATCCTGATTTAGAGGAGGTTCTTGCAGAGCTTAAGAAGGATTATCATCTGTATATCGTAAGCAATTGCCAGAGTGGATATATTGAGGCATTCCTTGACCACTATGACTTCTGGAAGTACTTTGAGGACATAGAATGCTATGGTAACAATGAACTTCCTAAGGGTGATAACATTGCAGGTATCATAAGACGCAATGATGTAACCAACGCAGTTTACGTTGGAGACATACAGGGGGATTATGATGCTACTATGTCAGCCAAGGAGCAGCTAAAGGATGAGGGAGTTAAGCTTGACTTCATCTTGGCAGACTATGGCTTTGGTGATGTGGATGCAAAGGTTAGAGAGATAGGAAACTTTAAGGAGCTGCCACAGGTTGCTTCGGAAATATTGGACTAAAGTATAATAATTTCACTATAACATGCCGATACAATTATAAGAAAAGGATTTCTGTACGCATTTCAAGGAGGAGATGGCTATGAATGTATCTAAGGTTAACAATTATGCAGGCT
>JAGALE010000233.1 GCA_017625335.1 Lachnospiraceae bacterium | reverse complement strand
TATGGGTTCAGATTACAAGGTAACTATTGATGATAAGAAGTATTCTCCACAGGAGATTTCAGCTATGACTCTTCAGAAGCTTAAGGCAGACGCAGAGGCATATATCGGCGAGAAGGTAACAGAGGCTGTTATCACAGTTCCCGCATACTTCACAGACGCACAGCGTCAGGCAACAAAGGACGCAGGTAAGATCGCAGGTCTTGAAGTAAAGAGAATCATCAACGAGCCTACAGCAGCAGCTCTTTCATATGGTCTTGACAACGAAGAAGAGCAAAAAATTATGGTATACGACCTTGGTGGTGGTACATTTGATGTTTCTATCATCGAGATTGGTGATGGTGTAATTGAGGTTCTCGCTACAGCTGGTGATAACAAACTCGGTGGTGATGACTTTGATGATGCTATTACACAGTATATGTTAGCTGAGTTCAAGAAGAACGAGGGTATCGACCTTTCAGGTGATAAGATGGCTATGCAGAGACTTAAGGAAGCTGCAGAGAAGGCTAAGAAGGAGCTTTCATCAGCTACAACTACAAATATCAACCTTCCTTTCATCACTGCAACTCCAGAGGGAGCAAAGCATATTGATATGGATCTTTCAAGAGCTAAGTTTGATGAGCTTACAGCTAATCTTGTAGATAGAACTAAGACTCCAGTTCAGACTGCTCTTAAGGATGCTGGACTTTCAGCTTCAGAGCTTGACAAGGTTCTTCTTGTTGGTGGTTCTACAAGAATTATTGCAGTACAGGATATGGTTAAGAAGTTAACTGGTAAGGAGCCATTCAAGGGTATCAACCCAGATGAGTGTGTTGCTATCGGTGCTTCTATTCAGGGTGGTAAGCTTGCTGGTGATGCAGGTGCAGGTGAAATCCTTCTCCTTGATGTTACTCCACTTACACTTTCTATCGAGACTATGGGCGGTATAGCAACTCACCTTATTGAGAGAAATACAACAATTCCTACAAACAAGAGCCAGATTTTCTCAACAGCTCAGGACAATCAGGACGCAGTTGATATCAACATCGTTCAGGGTGAGAGAGAATTTGCTAGAGATAATAAGTCACTTGGTAGATTTAGACTTGATGGTATTGCACCTGCTAGACGTGGTGTACCACAGATTGAGGTAACATTTGATATTGATGCTAATGGTATCGTAAATGTATCAGCTAAGGATCTTGGAACAGGTAGAGAGCAGCATATTACTATTACTTCAGGTACTTCACTTTCAGATGAGGACATCGAAAGAGCAGTTAAGGAAGCTGCTGAGTATGAGGCAGCTGACAAGAAGCGTAAGGAAGCTATTGAGACTAGAAATGATGCTGATGCTATGGTATTCCAGACTGAGAGAGCCCTTGCAGATGTTGGTGATAAGCTTTCAGGTTCAGAGAAGACTCAGGTTGAGGCTGACTTAAAGGCACTTAAGGATATCATTGAGTCAACTGATCCAGATGCAATGACTGATTATGATGTTGAGAAGATTAAGGCTGGTAAGGAAACTCTTATGAATTCAGCACAGGCATTATTCTCAAAGCTTTATGAGCAGAATGGCCCTGGTGCAAATGCTGGTACAGGTACAGGTACTCCGGATTTCTCAGATGATGATGTAGTTGATGCTGATTATAAGGAAATCTAAGTAGCATAGAGTATAAATGAGTTGTAATTTCGCTTGATTTTATATCAAGCGAGATGAAAAACTCATATAGTAGTACAGTAAAATAAATTATAAGGGTGAATTCAGATGGCTGATAAGAGAGATTATTATGAAGTGCTTGGCGTAACCAAGGGTGCTACTGATTCAGAAATTAAGAAAGCATATCGTGTGGTTGCGAAAAAATATCATCCGGATACTAATCCAGGAGATCAAGAAGCAGAAGAAAAATTTAAAGAAGCAGCAGAGGCTTATGCAATTTTATCTGACCCTGAGAAGAGAGCAAAGTATGATCAGTATGGTCATGCAGCATTTGATCAGAACGGTGGTCCAGGTGGATTTGGTGGCTTTGATTTTGCTGATATGGGAGATATCTTTGGAGATATCTTTGGAGATATGTTTGGTGGTGGTTCTAGAAATCGTCAGCAGACAGGACCTATTAAAGGTGCAAATATAAAGACAACAGTTAGAGTAAGCTTTGAAGAGGCTATATTTGGAACTCAAGAGGAACTAGAGCTTCCACTTAAGGACGAATGTGATGTATGTAAGGGTAATGGATGTCAGCCTGGACATCAGCCTGAAACCTGTGGAAAATGTGCAGGTAAGGGTCAGGTTGTATTTACTCAGCAGTCTCTTTTTGGTATGGCTAGAACAGTTCAGGCATGTCCTGATTGTGGTGGTTCTGGTAAGCTCATTAAGTATAAGTGTAGTAACTGTGCAGGTTCAGGATTTGTTAAGTCAAAGAAGAAGATTCAAGTTGCAGTTCCAGCAGGTATTGATAATGGTCAGAGTATACGTATTCGTGAGAAGGGCGAACCTGGCTTAAATGGTGGTGGAAGAGGTGATCTTCTTGTTACAGTGCTTGTTGATAGACATCCTACCTTCCAAAGACAGGAGTATGATATATATTCATCAGAACCTATCAGCTTTACACAAGCTGCATTGGGTGGAAAGGTTACTATTAATACAATAGATGGACCTTATGAGTTAGATATTAAGGCTGGTACTCAGACTGATACAAAAATTAAGCTTAAGGGCAAGGGTGTTCCTACGCTTCGTAACAAGACAGTTCGTGGTGATCATTATGTAACACTTGTTGTTCAGGTACCTGATAAGCTTACTGAGGAGCAGAAATCAATTCTTAATCAGTATGCTAATACGACTACTGTTAATGCACGTTCTCCTAAGGATTCTGCAGGTGGTTTTAGCTTTGGTGATCACAAGAAGAAAAAAGGATTTAAAAAAGGATTATAAATAATATGGTGTGGACAAAATTAACAATCGATACAACTGTTGAAGCGGTTGATATCCTTAGTGCCTTTTTAGATGATTTAGGCGTTGAAGGAATAATGATTGAGGATAATGTTCCACTTACAGAGGAAGAAAAACAAGCTATGTTTGTTGATATCCCACTAATTGAAGGTGAGGATGATGGAACTGCTAAGGTTTCATGCTTTATAGATGATAGCTTTGATCTTGACACTTTAAAGGCGGATATAGTTGCAGAACTTACCCGCCTTGAAGAGTTTTTACCTGTAGGTAGCAAGAACATATCCCTGAGTAATACTGAGGATAAGGATTGGATTAATAACTGGAAGCAGTTTTTTAAGCCATTTAGATTATATGATAATATCGTGATTAAGCCTACATGGGAAGAGCTTGATGAGGTAAATGAAGGTGATATGGTAGTTGAAATAGATCCAGGAATTGCCTTTGGTACTGGTTCTCATGAAACTACAAAGCTTTGTATAGGACAGCTTAAGAAATACCTTAAGTCAGGTGACACAGTATTTGATGTTGGTTCAGGAAGCGGAATATTATCTATCATAAGTGTAATGCTTGGTGCAGGCTTTGTTCATGGAATGGATATTGACGAGGTTGCGGTAAGAGCAAGTATAGAAAATCGTGAAGTGAATCATATGACTGAGGGACAGCTTGTTTTAAGCTGTGGTAATCTTCTGGCAGGAGATGAAGCTACTAGTAAAATGGCCTTAGATGTAAATGGTGGTAATAAGTATGATATAGTTGTTGCAAATATTTTAGCAGACGTTATTATTCCTTTATCTAGAGTTGTAAAACCATTTCTTAAGGAAGATGGATATTTTATTACATCAGGTATTATTGATATGAAGGAGGAGGCTGTTAAGGAAGCACTTCTTGCTAATGGTTTTGAGATATTAGATGTAGTTCATATGAATGATTGGGTTTCGATTATTGCAAAAATCAAATAATTGTTATGATAAAAAAGACATTTTTAAGGCTATATAATATGTTGTTTATAGCCCTTAGAATTGTCTTTTTTATTGAATATATCGATGTAATATGATAAAATATCTTAGTTTTGATGATAATTATTTAGATTGAGGTAAACTTATTAATGCATCGTTTTTTTGTAGAAAATTGCACTAATGCAGTAGACAATATAATAATAACAGGAAGTGATGTGAATCACATAAAGAATGTTCTAAGAATACGAACAGGTGAGAAGGTTATTATAAGTGATGGTAATGGAACTGATTATGAGTGTTCAGTTGTTGATATTAATGATGATTCTGTGACTGCTAGAATAGAAGATGTTATCAAAAATGCAGCAGAATTACCTGTTAAGATAACATTGTTTCAGGGAATGCCAAAGTCTGATAAGCTAGAGCTTATTATTCAAAAGGCTGTTGAGCTTGGTGCATATGAGATTGTGCCTGTTATTACTAAAAGAACGGTTGTAAAAATAGACGAAAAGAAAGCTTCTAAAAAATTAGAAAGATTTAATGGTATAGCTGAGTCGGCAGGTAAGCAATCAGGTCGAGGAATTATTCCTCAGGTTAGGGATTTTATGACCTTTAAGCAAGCTTTAGAATATGCTAAGACACTTGAGATGAATATTATTCCATACGAGGAAGCGGAAGGCTTAGAGTATTCTAGAAATGTTATCAAAGAGATAAAGGGACAGAAAAGTCTCGGAATTTTTATAGGACCTGAGGGAGGTTTTGCAAAGGAAGAGGTTGAACAGGCCATAGGTATTGGAGCAAAGTGCATAACCTTAGGTAACAGAATACTTAGAACTGAGACAGCGGGATTAGCAGTGCTTTCTATTATTATGTTTGAAATTGATGAATAAAAAATGTTGAATATAAATTGTGAATAGATAATTGCAAATAGATTTTTAACATAGAGCTTAATATATTCGGATAATATATCTTTATGTATTGTGATATTTAAGGAGATTAAATTTTTATGGAAGTTTATTTTGATAATGCTGCCACAACAAAGGTTTATCCTGAAGTAAAGGAGCTTATGATTAAGCTTTTGGAAGAAGATTATGGTAATCCTTCTTCTCTTCACATGAAGGGTGTTGAGGCAGAAAAATACATAAAAGAAGCAACTGCCAGAATTGCAACTGAGCTTAAATGCCAGGAAAAGGAAATAGTTTTCACCTCCGGTGGAACTGAGGCCAACAATTTTGCTCTTATAGGTGGAGCTATGGCTCACAGACGTGCAGGAAAACATATTATTACTACAAATATCGAACATGCATCCGTAAGTGCTACCTTAGAGTTCCTTGTTAAAGAGGGATATGAGGTAAGCTATATTGGAGTAGATGAAAAAGGTATTGTTAATTTAGAGGAGCTTAAGGCTGCACTTAGAGAAGATACTATTTTAGTGTCTGTAATGTATGTTAATAACGAGATTGGTTCTATTCAGCCTATTGAAGAAATTGCTAAAATAGTTAAGGCTAATAATCCACAAACTTTGATGCATGTAGATGCTGTACAGGCCTTTGGAAAGCTTAGATTTTCTCCCAAAAGATTAGGAGTTGATTTGCTTAGTATAAGCGGACATAAGATTCATGGACCTAAGGGTTCAGGTGTTCTTTATATAAAGGACAAGACTCTTATTAGACCAACCATGTATGGTGGTGGACAGCAAAAGGCTATGCGTTCGGGAACTGAAAATGTACCGGCCATAGCAGGTATGGGTCTAGCTGCAGAGCTTATATATAAAAATCATGAAAGTAAAATGGAGCATATTAGAAGCTTAAAGAATGCATTTATTAATAAGGTCATTAAATTAGAAAATGTATTTGATAATTCTGGAGAAGCGCCTCATATAGCAAGTATTACTTTTGTGGGAATTAGAAGTGAGGTTATGCTTCATGCCTTAGAGGATAAAGGAATATATGTATCATCTGGTTCTGCTTGTTCTTCTAACAAGGCAAATGTAAGTGGTGTTCTAAAGGCTATAAATCTTCCGAAGGAGAGACTTGAATCTACGCTAAGATTTAGCTTTTGTGAGTCAAATACACTAGAAGAGATTGATTATGCTGTAAAGTGTATTGAGGAGATACTTCCGGTGTTTAGAAGATATATTAGAAAATAGATTTCACCATATTGGAGGTAATATATGAATTATAAGATGTTTTTGGTTAAATATGCAGAGATTGGTACCAAGGGTAAAAATAGATATGTATTCGAAGAAATTATGTGTAAGAGAATGCGTGCTTTGCTTAAGAGACATGGTAGCTTTGATGTTAGAAGAGAATACGGAAGAATATTTGTAGAAGCTCTTTCTGACTATGATTATGATGATGTTATAGCCGCTTTACAAAAGGTATTTGGAGTTGTTGGTATCTGTCCTGTAGTTGTTGTGGAAGACACAAGCTTTGATAAGATATCTGAAGCTGTTTTAGATTATGTTGATAGTGAATTTGCTCATAAGGATTTTACATTTAAATCTCATGCTAAGAGAGTAAATAAGAGTTATCCTATGTCATCAATGGAGCTTAATTGTGAAATTGGAGCTGTTCTTCTTAATAAGTTTCCTGAGATGAAGGTTGATGTTCATAATCCTCAGGTTATGATTAATGTTGAGGTTAGAGATGTGGCATACATTTACTCTAAGACAATTCCAGGTCCAGGTGGTCTTCCTGTTGGAACTAATGGAAAGGGTATGACACTATTATCAGGTGGTATAGATAGTCCGGTTGCAGCATACATGATTGCTAAAAGAGGTGTTGAACTTGAGGCAGTTTATTTTCATGCGCCACCATATACTAGTGAGAGAGCAAAGCAGAAGGTTGTTGATCTTGCAAAGCTTGTTGCACAGTATTCAGGTCCAATTAAGCTTCATATAGTTAACTTTACTGATGTTCAGCTTGCTATATATGATAATTGTCCTCATGATGAGCTTACAATTATTATGAAGAGAGTGTTTTACAAGATGGCTCAAGCTCTTGCTTTGGCTAATGATTGTCAGTGTATTATTACAGGAG
>JAGALE010000022.1 GCA_017625335.1 Lachnospiraceae bacterium | reverse complement strand
TAATAGTAACAGTTAATGCATCTGCAACATCTGTTCTAAGCTCAGTCTTGTGTTCAACATGGAATTCACCTGTTGACTCTGTCTGAATAAAGTCATCACCTGAGAAGTTCTCTGAAGCTCCGATAATAACCATATCATAACCAGTCTTATCATCGAACATCCAATCTCCACCACTTAAGAATCTTGAATACTTCTTGTAATTCTTGTTAGCAAGAATCTCTGTATCCTTAAGCTTTATATACTTCTGATATATTGTGTTGATATTCTCACCTTGGGCAGTTGTATAATCATTGTGTGACCAACAATAAGCGCCACCATCGATTACATAATAATCCCAATAATGTCTTGTTACAAGTAATCTATTGATTTCCTTTCCAAGATCTGTACCTGCACCAAGCTCATCTCTCATATGTCTAAGTGCAATTCTAAGATCTATCTCAGCATCAATAGTAGACTTCTCAAAACCACAAGCAGCCTTCTGCTCTTCAGTAAGCTCATTCATCTCAAGCTTTAGCTCATTAATATACTGATATTCAGCAAATTCTGCCTCGAAGGTCTCCTCGTCATAATGAATAAGTGAACGAAGTGCTGTATAATCACTAAGAGCATCATTCATCTGCTCCTCGTACATCATATCGTATACAACTTTTAGCTTCTCATCAACCTTTGCTTCTTCATAAAGCTTATAGTCATCTGTATCCTTTTCATAAGGATTAGTTGCTGTAAGTTCAGCCTTCTCAGCATCTGATAAACCACTAAAGTCATAAGCAGCTGCTATAGCATCACTTGTTTCTACAAACTCACTTCTCATCATAATCTCGATATCGAAGCCATACTTATCTCTAACCTCGTCTGCAAGGTTTGAATCCCAGTCATCACAACCGTAAATAGTCTCACCGTCAGCTACAGTTGTTCTTGAACTCTCGTACTTAACTATACCGAACTCATGCTCATGTAATCCAAGATAAATTCTACCACCTGCCTGATAACACTTACCATTTGGTTCATCGTGATATCTACCATCGTACAATGTGTTATAATTTAATCTATCTGATTCTGAGGATGGATTATACTCCAATCTCTCATATGCCTGCTGACAAATAGTACAGAAGTAAAGTGAGTTATTACCCTGTGCTGTCTCACCAGCAGTTGCATTACGCTTACCTGCTCCATTATAAGTACCAGGCATAATCTGTAATATCTTAACCTTCTGCTTTGAAGTCTTAGAATTAGCAAGATAAGATATACCCTTTACACTTGCTTCCTGTCCACTCTTATCCTTAACAACAAGCTTCCAGTAAACTGGACCGAAGAAGCTGTCAGAAGCTGTGAACTCAAGTGTATCCGCACCACCTGATGCTACTATCTCATTCTTACTGAATACACTATTTCCATCATCATCTACGTAAAGTGATACACTATAATTTGTTGAACCAGTAACCTTATACTTAAAGTTAAGCTGCTTATTCTTAATTATAGAATCATCATCATACATATTGTAGATTGCTGGTGACTGAGTAAGTGTAATCTTAGGTCTCTTGCTAGACTTTGCATATACTGAATTAAGCTTTGCCTTCTCAGTATCATCAAATACTCTAACTAAACCTGTCTTAGTTTCGCCATAAGCTCCACCATTATTATCTACTTCAATAAGAGCTGTCTCGTTAATATCCCAAGCTACGTTCTTATCAGCTCCTATCGCACCACAGTAAGCCATAAACTTATACATATTACAGTCTGGGTCAATAGAATTCTGAAGATATCCTACTTCCTTAGCTGCTCTATATGCTGCTGTTGCCTTTGAGCTGAATACAACAGGCATTCCTGCATCAACATATTCCTGAAGCTCTACAAGCTTACTATATGTAATATCATTACCATTTAAAACTGTGAAGGATTTACCCTCAGTCGCTGACTTGATGCCATCACCATTAAGGTCTACATATGCAGTAGGTACATCACCTAATACATATCCATTACCCTGCTCAGCCAAAGCACCAAATGCAGTTATAACAAACTCACCTGTATGTGAGTACATCGCATAAATTGGAAGCTTCTTAACATCATCAATGTTATTAATTACACCACCTACTGTTGTAGATGCTAAAGTTGTACCATATGATGCAAAGTCCTTAGCCTCCTTAAGAGCAGAATAATTACCACCAACATATACCAAATCATAATTACCAAGAATTTGATCCTTAGTAGATGCCAACTGCTCTGAAGACATATGAACTATATTAACCTGATCTGCACTAATATTAAATGCAGCTGCTACGTTAGCCTTTGTAAGCTCCCAAGCATAGTACTCTGTACCAGGGTTAAGCTGTTCCTTAGTCTGTCCGTTAACAACATCTGAAGGCACTGTATAATAATCACCCTGTGCCTCTGCTAACTCAGTATCAATCGGATAACCTGGCTGAATCTCAAGAACTGTAAACTTATTAGCTGAGCCCTTAGGACCACCGTTACCACGATAAGCTGAAGCATTGATAAGGTCTGCAATTACCTTACATGTTGAAGCACTCTCGCTTAATGCGATAATATCAAACTCTGTCTTAGTTGTTACCATGATGTTCTCATATCTCTTCTGACCATCATTAGTAGCAACCATATAGAATAACTCTGAATAGTTAGTCTCCTGCTGTACAGATGCATTACCACCTGTAGAACCACTTCCTGTATTACCACCAGTACCGTCTGATAATGAAGCAGCATAGATGATATTTACACGACCATACATAGCTGAAGCAAGCTTCTTATATACTGGCTGTGTAATTGTTCCAGCAGCATCAGCCTCAAGGATAATTAAATCATACTTATCCATAGTCTCTTCTTCAAGATCAGCTACTGCCTTCTCTGTGATTCTAATATAATCAGGACGTGCATATCTAGCATTATAACCATACTGATAAAACATCTTGTTATCAGTCTTAATATCGTAGATTTCACCAGTGACGTCTGTTTGTGCTATATCTACGATATCAGTAAGTGGAGCATCAAGATCACCAAATAATGCATTTGCCATATTAGGTGTGCCACCTGTAATAACAAGAATCTCTGACATCTGATATGTAAGAGCATCCTCTGCTAAAACACCATCTGTAAAGTTCGCCTTAGCAGTAACCTCTGTCCAGTTCTTTGCCTTTGAATCACCATGAATTCCAAGGTAATCAGAACCTGCCACCTTCTTCAAATAATCTGAAGCATCTGGTATAGCTGCCATATCCCAACTATATGCATAGTATGAAGTACCGAATACTTCATATACATTATTAACAACATCTGCTGTCTCATAGGTAGTTGTAGTAGGATCATCCTGACCATTACCAGGACCCTCTGTTCTACCTATATCATCGATTATAAATGGCTTGTAATCACCAACTGCATATGTATGAAGAATATTATATAACTCCTCACCCATATCGTTAGTTGTGCTGTACTTTGAAGAAGCATCATTACTTACATAGATAAAATCAGCTCTTGAAATAGCTGCTAAAGCTTCTGTATTCTCATCTGATACATCACTAGCCTTGTAGAAAGTATACTCGATACAATCAGCCTTCATAACAGCCTCAATGGTTGCATCAAGATTTGAAGCATTAGTTGTATTAATAAAATCAATAGTCTTATTACCATTAATAACATACTCCTCAAAGCCACCAGACTCAACTAATGTCTTAAGGTTTGATGGTGAACCAGAACCAATCTCTACAATTCTGTAGATAGGGTCTGCATCAGTACCTGTAGCGTATGAATTCTCGATAATATTATCGATATTAGTATTAGTATCAACTGTTGCTGCAACAAAAGCTGCCTCATCAACAAGCTCACCCTTGTTCTCATTATCTGCAAGAGTAAAGGATACAACGGTAACAGCTATAGCCATAACGAGCATTACTGCAAGAGCAGAAATTGTTACTTTTAAATTTCTTTTCATTATGCTTTTACCTCCCTTAGTTATCCTTTCCCTTTAATACATAAGAATTTCTTATGTTTACCATACCCTGTGTAGTGTAGGTCATATTCTTGTTATTAAACTGAAGCTCAATTCCCATAGCACCGTTTTTAGCATCTACCTTAAGTGTACATGCTGAGATGTCAGCATTTCCTGTACCAGTAGTAGAAACATAGCTCAAGCCATCGTTATATAACCATGGGTCTTTGTCTGCGCCAGTAATAGTATCGTTTAATGATGTCATAAAACTATACTTCTTCTCCAGATACATATTTGTTCCTTCAAAAGTATATGTCTTAATTACATTATCATACTTATTTAATGCATTTAATCCAGAAGCTGTCGTAGCTATATCTACCTTCACTATCTCAGCACCTCCAGGTGATAAAGCATCTGGTATTTCATAATATCCTGTTTTTGACTGTGCATCAGGAGCCGCTGTAACATCAAGTGGTACTGAATTCATAATTGATAACTGCTTAACATAAAACGTCTTATCAGAACTAAATTCTGTAAACAATCTAATATTCGAATCACCTAATCCATTTGTACCATAGATACTTGGATTATCAATTATGAACTGCTTCATCTCTTTACTTTTTACATAACACACGATAGTAGGTGTAGCTCCCGCATCTACTCCCGGAACCGAAAAATCATAAGCAGTTCCAGATTCATATCCTATTACAACAACCTCTTTGGCCTGCATTATAGAATCTGTAAGCTGATTATATGTTTCCTGAGCAGAGGTGTGTACCTGAATCTCAGCCTTTTGTTTCTTATGGCTTGCTATACTACTTCCCATAAGAGTACCAACTGCTGTCATAAGGAACGCCAATACAGCCATAGCAATAATTAACTCGATGAGAGTAAAACCGCTATTATCTTTATTATTCTTCTTCACAGTTTATCCCCTCCTCATTAATTTGACTGATGACTACCATTTTTATTAAGAGTCATCGTTGCTACCATAGTATCACTATTAGTTCTCATAAAGTCATAATGACCTGCACCAACTGAACATGAACCGTCTCTTTTATAAGAAATAATCACTTCATCACTTGAACCATCACCTATAACAGTTTTGTCACCTGACAAATTAGTATACTCAACATATACATAAGCAGAAAGACTAGTACCTTTTCCACCATTAGGGTTGTTAGCTGCTTCATAGGTTGAATTTGACTCATATACTCCATTCTTTACAAGAACATTCTGAAGATAACATTTATCTCCGTCACTATGAAGTCTAATTCCAAAAGAATAAAGTTTCTCTGAATCATTTGTGCTATCATCACCATCCGGATTTTCAGATATAATTCCGTCTCCATCAGGATCACAAGCTCTGTTCTTAGAATTATGAATCAATTCAGATATCTCTGAATCAAAGGTTATGGCTGCCTCCTTAGCCTTAGCATTATGCATAACACTCATTGTTATCAAAGCTGCTGCTGAAAATACAACTATTATTGCTATAACTATAATGAGCTCAACTAAGGAATAGCCTTTGTTGTTTAGTTTTTTCATTCTTCTCTTCTTCATAGGCACCTCTATTCTACATTCTTCATCCAGTTGCTGAATCTACAAACATCTGAATAATCAATGCTATCAATTGTCTTTGCCTCTGTTGAAGGATCTGAATCCCCAGGAGTAGCCACTACACCACCACCTGCTGCATCCTCATCAATCTCATAACCCTTGAAAAGGTTTAACACCATCTTTGCATTAGCATTGTCAAGAAGCATACACTCTCTAAGTACTGCCTGACATATAGCTGGGCTTGAGAACATATTAGTAAGATTACCAGTTATAAATACCTTACCACCTGCTACTATAAGTCCTTCGAAGCTTTTAACGTTTACATCAAAGTAAACATCACCCTTAGTAACGATAACACCTCTTACAATTCCGTCATCACCGTTTCTTGCCTTAATAGTAACATCATCATAATCTACCCATACAGAGTAGCCTGATGCAAGATCTAATACTGTATTACCAGAATCACCATCATTAATAGCTGGCATAATAGTTGTACCCTCTGTGATGGTATTCATATTAAGATACTTATTAATTGGTGTAATTGATGCTTCACTATAATCTGCATCCTGTACAAGTTTCTGAATATAAGTAATTTCATTCTGATTACGTATAATCTCGTTATTATCTATTCCCGTGTTGTCATAATGGTCAAGATTCCACTTAACAAGATTATACTCCATCTCTAAATCATTAGATAATGCATATGCATCTGCATACTTAATTGGCATATCATTAGCTGATGTAAGAGTATCTGAAGGTATAAGTAAACCTGCATCATAAGAATCATTTGTACTAAGAAGTAAATCAGCTAAAGCTAATTGACTCCAATCATCAGAATGAACAATCTCAAACTTTGTATCCTTCTTAGTAGTTATAGCACCACTTGAATATAAGAATGCATAATCATTAGTTGAGTAATCTGGGAGAATAATATCTCCAGCATCAAACTCAAGGTCCTCAAAATCACCTATATCAGTAAGATACTCACTAATAACACTCTCTTCATCATTTAACTCATTCACATAATCAACTATAAAAGCTGATGCATAGTACTGAGCTGATGGATAATTATTTACAAAAGTATCATACTGTCCTACTGCATGATAGTAACCGCTCATCTTATCATATGCAGTCTTGAAATCATAGTAATAATACTTCTTACCAGATATCTCCTGCATTACACATGGTATCTTATAATCCTTAAACACCTTATTAGGGAAATACTTCTCGAATAAAGCACTGTCCTTAAGTCCAACATGAAGTTCAACCTCAAAGTAACCCTGGAACACCTTGCCTGTAGCACCACCATACACTGCTTCCGGCATACCTACATATACTATAGGAATATAAGCAAGCTGGTTAGTCTTAAGTGAGATACTCTCACCTGTCTTATAATCTCTGATGAATTCTGTATCATCAGGATCTGCTGTTACAAAATTATTAGCATATGGACCATCTATATCATCCTCAGTATCAGGGTCGAATACATATGTCTCTGATACAACATTAGCCTTAATTGCACCCTGTGTACCCTCGGCAACTTGATCACCATTTGCATTTAAATAGATATCACTTTCGTTCTCAGTTACATCCTTAGAAAGCTCGATATAAGAACGACCTGCTAAGAAAATAGTCTCTGTCATAGAAAGATTAAGTGTAGACTGCTGACCGTTAATAATGATAGCACTACTGTTATAGTGTCCTCTATTCTCAGCGGTCACTTTACCATCTGCACCTG
Organism: Lachnospiraceae bacterium; assembly: GCA_017625335.1. Lineage (GTDB taxonomy): Bacteria > Bacillota > Clostridia > Lachnospirales > Lachnospiraceae > Coprococcus_C. The sequence goes on along the minus strand of JAGALE010000022.1, from coordinate 5,080 downwards.
TTACTTCAACCTGAAAATTAACTGTATCTACAGTAGGTATAAATACTCTAGAATCCTTTTCAGTACTATCACCATAACCAAAGTATCTACCATTTATAGCAAAGTTTGAACCAGCTGCATTAAGCTCTGTATCATCCTTAATATAAGTACTAGTCATGAGAACTGCTGATGCCCCCTCATATTCATACTTATCTGTTGCAGAATTAAGCTTCTTCTTGCTCTGACCACCTAATACAATATTATCTGCCCAAAGCTCAGATGCAGAAGCATTGTTACCATTCTTACCATATACAGCAAGTGAACCTTCGTTCATTACTGCTACAGTTCCTGGTACGATTACCATATCTGACATAATAGTAAGGTCTGAACCATCTACATATATACCAGAATACATACTTCTTGGAAGAACACCATCATACCAATCATTAGAACCAGCTACAGCTGGATTAGTCATTGTAGATAATGCATTATAGTATGTATTATTAGCGATAGAATTACTATACTTCTTAGAAGTTACACTACCATGAGTATATTTGTCTGCACTTTCTTCAACTATAGTAGTCGCACCATCTGCATCTGTACCTTGAACATTATACTTAATACCACTTATGTACTTCTTATCACTATCACTTACAGTATACTTACCTTCACTATTTACTACATATGTGCTCTCATTATACTTCTTATTGTAATAATCTGCTGCTGCATAAACATTACCAGTTATAGTAAGTGGAACTGTTGGCTGAATAACTTCAATACCCATATCCGCAACCATTGAATATTTAAAAATATTCGCATATGATTCATTAGTTGAATTAAATAATACATCAAAATCAGGCTCACCAATTTCTATATCTGTTGAAATTGTCTGTGTATATGCACCTGAAGCAACATTCTTATCATAATTCTGGGTTCTAGTAAGAGTTACATTCTTAATAATTATCTTAGTAATCTTACTTGCATCAATCGGATCCTTTTCATAGTCAACATAAATCTTACTTCTGTCAAGAACTACCGAATCATTAGTTATATAGCTCTCTAATGTATCACCAATCTTAGCATCAGTAAGCTTATCATTAGTCTTTACATAGTCCATAAATCTTCTTGCGAATTCCTTCTGAACATCTGCATCAGACTTAGTTACATATGACTTAGTATTAAAATCATATACAACCATGTTCTCTACAGTGTAGACATATGCATCCTGCATATCACCTACAACCTCTGAGCCAACACCGGCATAGATTTCATTCATAGCCTGTTCTACATAATAGAAGTTATCTCTGGAGTTTAAATCCTGAAGCTTAAGTCTATATGAATAGCCTACAGCTGTAAGAAGAGCTCCTACGATAATTCCTATAAAAGCTAACGCAGCTATGACCATAACCATACTGGAGCCGTTGTTATTTAATTTTTGAAAAAGTTTTTTAATTTTCTTCAATTATTTTTCCCCCTTTGCTCCAGAAAGTCTAACTGTATTAGCATTATCTCTCACCTCATCACTATTTGCATTCTTTATAGGGATAAGAGAAACTGTAACTGTTCTTAATCTGTCATCATAACGTGTATCCTTATCTAAAGGATTAAGATTTTCCTTAGGAAAATCAGCCTTAGGATAATTATGATAAATTTCAAAATCTGATTCTACAAACTTGAAATCAATTATAATATTCTTATCATATGTAGCATCATATATAGTTGTATTAAAATCTCCAGCACTATAGAAAAACTGTGATTTATCTCCATTATCCTCAGTATTAAGGTTAGTGTAAACCTTCATATCAAAGACCTCAGCATTTGCATGTGCCAAATGAATAGCTACTGAGTTATCAAGTAAGAACTGCTCATAAGCAGTCTTATTATTCTTGATTGATGCTGATGGAGCTTTAGTTGTATAAGTATAGTTCTCAACGTGCTCATATGTGCCAGTTCCTACTGAAACACTACTTGCATCATTGAACGGCTTATACAGATACAACTTTGGTTCCTGAATACCGTCGGTCTTTGGATCAGCATCCTCTACGCAACAATCTAATAGAATATAATCATTTTCAGCGTAAGTTACTGAATAAGATCCTGGGTTTTCAACCAACTCACTTATGAATGGCTGATACTCAAAATAGATATCAGGACATTTATCAGTATAAAACTTCTGTGAGAATACATTATATGAAAGCTCTGCCTTAGATTCCTTACCTTTGAGTGTATAATATCCTCTATAATATACATCTGCTTTTACAAGATAATAGTTTTTGTTTAATGCATTATCATGTAGCTGAGCAACATGTATCTTAGTAACCTTAGACATTGTTGGATAATATCCTGCCTGCTGTAAGATACCATATGCATCTACCTGAAGCATACCTTTCTGCCACTCTTCATAATCTATCTTTTTAAGATCATCCATAGCCATAGAGAAAAGTGCCTTCTCTGCCTGCTCATCAAAGTTAGTCGCTGTACCATTAATCATTGCAACAGTTTCATAATCTAAGTTCTGCATGTTACCAAGGTTAGTATTGTTAGGGTTTCCTACGTAGTCAACCTCTTCCACAATTACTCCAACTATATTACCGGTTCCTTCTTGTAATTTAACACCAGCGCCCTCACTAGTTAAAGTATAACCAGAAGGAAGTTCACTTTCCTTCATATTGTACTTGATTTGAAATCCCTTACTGGAATCTAGTGAATTCTGAGCGTCTCTTACTTGTGTTGCTAAATTATCTACGGTAACTACCTTATTATATAAAGCATTTTCAGGACCTAATTCAACATTACCAATCTTATAGGTTTCTACAGTATATGGCACTCCCGCTACCGCTACACCAGCTTCATTTTTATATGGTTCTCCCTCTGGATTAGTTATAGAATATAACACATCGCCTGGTGTACGTAACTCACAATAATAAGTATCTGTACTTGTACTCAGGGTATAAGTTGGATTATCAGCAACTTCCTTATTATATATCTCCATCAACTGCTTAGTTGGTGTAACCTGAGCCTCCTCAAGTGTATAGGAGGCCTCCTCATTCACATACTGCATTTCCTTAGCCTGACGGCTAACCTTCATAGTCTGCGCAAATTGCTTTATAATTGGTGTTAAAAGTATTGTCAATACGGCCATGGCTATTACAATTTCTATTAAAGAGAAACCTTTATTATTTCTTTTTGCCATAAATCCTCATCCTCTCTTAATATACCTTTACAACACCTGTCTTACTTCCTAACTCAAATCTTGGAGCTGTTGTGTCATCTCCCTCAACCTTTACATATACAGGAACATCTGTTGAGTTCTCAACCTTAACCTTTACTCCGTTTGTATCATTTGAATCAACTCTATCACTTGACTCTACATATACTGTAAGCTCATCATCTGCTAGCTCAGTAGTATATGAATCACTTCCGATAGCGTATGTAACCATGTTCTTACCATCCTCTTCAGCTACAGTAATAGTAACATCTACTACACTGTTATCTGAGCTTGTTACATATGTGTCACTTCCACCAGCTGAAAGAATAATTCCATCAGTTGAATCATTATTAGCATTGTTAAGTGCTATTAAGATATCATGATCAGCTACAATTGAATCACCATTATCTGAATCATGAGATGATGAAGTAGGAGCTACGGCACCTTCTCCACCTAAGAATGGATTGTAAACACCATTATCAACATTTACAGAAACTGTATCTGCAACTCTGTCAGCACCTGCTACACAATATGCATTAAGCTGTACATTTCCTGAGTATGTATCTTCCTGAGCATTATAAGTTATACTGAATGATGAAATGTTCATTCTATACTTATAAGCCATTATGTAATCAATAAAGTCCTTTAAACCTTCGTAAGAACCCTCATAATTAATAGGGAATGATGCTGCATAACACTCATATCCAGAGGCAGTACCTTCTTCAGTTTCTGTTGTAGTACCACCCAATGTATAGAATAATTCAGGCTGACCAAGACCAACTGAATTAACATCAAACTGTAGATTTCCCTTATCCTTCTCTACACCCTTAATGAACATAACTGAAATTTCCTGATCAAGTGTAGCTGGGAAATAATCTACAACCTCATCGAAATATGCCTTGTTAACCTCTATCTCTGCAAGGTACTCATCCTTGTGAGCATTCTGTGCCTGAAGGTCTGCTCTCTTCGCTTCAAGTGTCTCAATCTCTGACTCTAAAGCCTTCTTATCATCCATATTTGGCTTGAATACATACATATATGTTAAACCAAGCACTGCTATAGTCGCTAATACTAATAAAATCTTAATATTACTCTTACTCATCTCCATATACCTCCTTAATTACTCAGCTGTCTCTTCTGTAGCTGTATCAGTCACAGGCATAACATAACTTGCTGTTACAGTAAATGAATATGTAACCTCACCTGTTTCTTCATCTTCTGCCTCTGAAATACTTGCTACATACGCATCACTAATGCAATCCATAGTCTTAAGCTGCATAATAAAGTCTGCTATAGCATCATAGCTAGTTGATACGGCTGGAATAGTAATACCGTCATTTGCAGAATTGAAACCTTTTATAACAATACTTGTAGGAATCTTATTCTCAAGCTCTGTGATAAATTCTCTAGCGTTCTCATTTAACTGATATGTAGTACCAACCATAGTTGTAACATCAAGTACAAGAGCTCTAGATGCCTCAAGTTCAGCAACAACTGTCTCAATCTCCTTAAGTCTTGCAATATCAGCCTCTATCTGTTCCTTCTCTGCCTCAGCATCCTGCTTACCCTTAATGGATACAAACGCCATTGCTGCTGCTCCGATAGCTGCAAGAACAAGTACTGCTACGACTGGTTCTACGCTTCCGCTTCCACCTGAAGACTTAGTCTTACCAGTTGCATCAGGAAGCTCAAATCCCATAGGTGCGAATGCTGCTCCTATAGGAGTAACAAGATATACAGGATTGTAAACCTTAAGATCAATACTTGGATCAAACTTAATGTTGTATAAACTATCCATAATTCTTGTGCTGACATTTAACTGAATCTTGAAAAGACCATCGATACCTCTAATTAAAGCACCATCACCAGTAAGGAATACATCCTCAATTGGCT
>JAGALE010000232.1 GCA_017625335.1 Lachnospiraceae bacterium | reverse complement strand
TTACTGATGCCATCTTAAGTAAGAGGTTATCAGTAAGAGAAATCATCTCAGGCCAATCCTTAATATTTGGACCAAACTTAATCTCAACATCCTTATCTGCCTTACCTACACCATCATATACTCTATTCTCGTAGATAGTCTTATCGAAGAAATACTTTGGTGAAGTATACTGTACATCAAGGTCAGTAGCTGATGTAAGGTAACCCTTATTCACAGCTGTTGCAGCTATTGAACGTGCGTCCATAAGCGCAACTGATGAAATCTGACCATTCTGAATCTTAGAACCTTCTCTGTTAGGGAAGTTTCTAGTTGAGTGTCTAATACTAAATGCATTGTTAGCAGGAGTATCTCCAGCACCAAAGCAAGGACCACAGAATGCAGTCTTAACAATAGCACCTGTTCCAATCAGATCTGCAAGTCTTCCATTCTTAGCAAGCTCCATATAAATAGGTGTACTTGCAGGATATACTGAAAGTGTAAACTCATCAGCACCTATGTACTTGCCCTTTAAGATATCAGCAGCATCTACAATATTCTCGTAACCACCACCTGCACAACCAGCGATGATTCCCTGCTCTACATAAAGCTTTCCATTACGAACCTTATCCTTAAGTGTAAAGTCAACCTTGCCGTCAAGTGATACAAGTGCCTTCTTCTCAACATCCTCTAAGATATCCATAAGGTTAGCATTTAAATCATCAATAGTGTAAACATTTGATGGATGGAATGGCATAGCAATCATAGGCTTAATCTTAGAAAGATTTACATATACCACACCATCATAGTAAGCAACTGCACCTGGATTCATCTCCTTATATGCAGTTGGTCTGTAGTGAATGTCATACCACTCCTTAATCTTCTCATCAGTCTTCCAAATAGAAGAAAGACAAGTAGTCTCAGTAGTCATAACATCTATACCAATTCTGAAGTCTGCTGAAAGCTTATCAACACCAGGGCCAACAAACTCCATAACCTTATTCTTAACATAACCGCAATCAAATGTAGCACCGATAATTGCAAGAGCAACGTCCTGAGGACCAACTCCCTTAGCAACCTCACCATCAAGGTAAATTGCTACAACACCCGGCTTAGCTACATCATAGGTTCTCTTTAAGAGCTGCTTAGCAAGCTCTCCACCACCTTCACCGATAGCCATAGTACCAAGAGCACCATAACGAGTGTGTGAATCTGAACCAAGAATCATAGCACCACACTCTGCAAGCATTTCTCTAGCATACTGATGAATAACTGCCTGATGAGGTGGAACATATACTCCACCGTACTTCTTAGCACAGGAAAGACCAAACATGTGGTCATCCTCGTTGATAGTACCACCAACTGCGCAAAGTGAGTTATGGCAGTTTGTAAGAACATATGGTACCGGGAATTCAGTAAGTCCTGAAGCTCTGGCAGTCTGAATAATACCTACAAATGTAATATCGTGTGAAGTCATCTTATCAAACTTAATCTTAAGCTGCTCCATATTTCCAGATGTATTATGCTTCTCTAAGATACCATATGCCATAGTATTCTTAGCTGCCTCTTCCTTACTTACATTAATACCTTTGCCAGCGAGAACAGCTGCTGAATCTGCATTATCAGCCACAAGCTCTGTTCCATTTAAAAGGTATGCGCCACCTTCATATAACTTAATCATCTCAAAAATCCTCCAAGTATAATTTAAATTAGTTTAAAAAAATGTTTATTATTAATAAGCTAAAATATAGCTTTCATAATCACTAATGTCAACATAGTTCATTATGGTTGGTCTTTGGTTATTAGCATGATCTACTATTGATGTCTGAGCTGTCAAGAATTCTGCATCCGTAACCTCAGCATTATCAACCATATAGGTTTCTCCGTCCTTCTTAGTATATCTCTTCTGCTCTAGGCTTGAGCCTGTAAAGTGTAACAGCACATGTTCCTCTGCAAAGTCTCTCCCAAACTCTCCTGGAAGCGCAATAATGTTACTGTCAGTACAGAAGCTAAGTATATTTACATATCCAAGATATACATAATTATCTCCAGCATAGGTAAACATAAAGCATTCTGTGTTCTCATCAGTAGCTTCTTCACTATTAAATAGGAATAACTCTGCAACACCGTTCTTATCTATATCATACAGAAGCATACTGTCAGGTCTAAGTCTTTGATATTCATTCTCAAATATATAAATACCATCATCACTCTTGCTAAACTCAGTCTGAAGAATCGCCTCATAATTCATAGCAATCTGAATATAAGTCTTCTGCCAATCAGCTGCAAGCTCACTCTTAGGTCCATCTAAGTCAAATGCCGAACCATATCTGGCTTCTATCTCCTTCATAAGAGCAACAGCTGCCTCACCGTCACTAGCAGCAATAAGATTATCAAGCTTTCCCTGATAATAATCCATTCCATCATAAAAGGCTGTTTGATGTAGCTCCTGGAACTTTCCCTGATAAACAGTATCTGCAGGATCTATAGCTGAATATGCCTTATCGTAGGTGTCAAGAATATCAAAGTACTTTTGCTCTGTAAGCATAGCCTGATACTGATTATAAACCTCTCTATATTTCTCTACACAAGCTACGTTTGAAGCAATAATAAGGGAATAGCTGTGAGCATCATAGTAGCTCATATTAGCAACTACACTTATAAATGCATCCATCTTAGTTCTATCAATTTTGCAATCAAGATATTCCTGATACTTATCATTAAGCATCTGCTTAAGAAGCTGCTCCTTAGTAGCTGTGTCCATACGCTTTTGAACATCTTCAACTCTTGTCTTCGCTTTAACCGCTCCGTCTGTATCAAAGTTTGTATTAGCCTTAAATAAATCCTCTACGGCTCCCTTAAGCTCATTATAATTAATCTCTGTTATTCGTCTATTGTATAAATCAGAGGTTGTTCCCAAGCTATTGATTGCATCTAAGGATGCGCTTATCTCCTGATAGCTTCTCTCACCCTTCGCATATTCTCTACATAACTCCTGTGCATAGCCTTCCATATGAAGCATTGCAGTTTCCTGCTGCGATGGAGTTAAATCATCATAATACTCTTTGGTAACTGACCAATTACCCTTATCTATACTCCAAAAAAATCTAAACAGCTTGTAATCCGAATATAAGAATACTGCTCCAACCGCAAGTATTATCAGGGTCATAATAAAGCATACTAAGGTAGTTATCTTCCACGTCTTTCTCATACTATGCACCCCCTATTCTTCCACTGACTCATCTGAATCTGAATCTTCATTATCCGAATCTTCATTATCTGAATCTTCATTATCTGTGTTCTCATCATCAGTTTCGTCACCATCTTCGTTCTCATCTACATCTGTGTCAGTCTCATCTGATGCATCTCCGTCTGTAGCTATCGCTTCAGCATCTGTTTCAGTTGCATCCTCAATAGATACCTCAAACAAAGCAGGTCTGCTTTCTATATTAGTTACATCAGTATCTGTTGCCATCTGCTCATATTCAACCGGCTTATTGATATCATAGTCTTTATAGAAAGGATTAAGTATAACAAAATATATCGCCAATCCTACAAAGGCAATGGACGCAAGCATGATAAGTATCATTAATGTTCCAAAGAACTTAAGCCCACCTGACGCACTTCCATCATCATAATCCTCATCGTCGTCATCTTCCTCATCACTTTCGTCCTGCTTGCTCTTGTTATCAGAAGAAGCATCATTATCATCTAGCTTATCCTGTGACTTTTCCTCTAATTGTTTATCCGAATCATTAGCAACATTTCCTTCTACTTTATCATCTGGTTTTTCACCCGGTTTTTCCTCTAGCTTTTCCTCACTTTCATTATCTGTAGCATTCTTAGGATTATTATCTGTAGCACTCTTTGAACTATCATCCATTACTGCCTGTGTTTTATCACCCAATACACTAGCAGCTATCTTATCAACCTCTGCCATATCAAGCATTACTGCTGAATCATCGGTAACCTTCTTAGCTACATTCTTAGCTGTCTCGTCAGTTGTCTCTTTGCCTGATTCTTTGTCAGCTTCTTCGACTTCATCGCCTGCAGCCTTAGCTTCTGCTTCCTGCTCATCTATATCAGGCAGGTCTGCCAAAGCCTTACCACACATGGTGCAGAACTTTTCGTCTTTATATATTATTCCACAACATTTTTTGCTCATAAAATTTCTCCTAAAATAAAAACTGATATTTGCATACCTTTTAAGATTATATCAATTTCGCCATCGTAATTCAAGAAATAATATAATTTGTTAAATATTTCATAGCTTTATACTTTACTTTTCCCTTTCAAATGATATAATTAGTTTGTTTTTGACGCACTGACCTATTTTTTGTAGCTTACGCGTCATTTTAAACTAAAATTATCATTTAAATCTTATGGCATATTCTTCATATGCTTTATTACATTTTAAATAGGAGAATTTTTATGAAAAAGAATATTGAAATCAGATGGCATGGCCGTGGTGGTCAGGGTGCCAAAACTGCTGCTCTTCTCTTAGCAGATGTAGCATTCAGCACTGGTATGCACGTACAGGGCTTCCCAGAGTACGGCCCAGAGAGAATGGGTGCACCTATTACAGCTTACAACAGAATTGGTCATGAGCCAATTAGAGTTCACTCAAACATTTACAATCCAGACTTTGTAGTTGTTGTTGATGAAACTCTTCTTCACTCAGTTGATGTTACTAAGGGACTTAGTGAGGATGGTGCCATCGTTATTAATACAACTAAGGAGAAGGAGGAGATTCTTCCTCTTTTAAATGGATATAAGGGTGGTGTGTACATAATTGATGCCAGAAAGGTATCCATGGCTACACTTGGAAAGTATTTCCCTAACTCACCTATGCTTGCTTCCATAGTTAAGGTTTCAAAGATTATGGATGAGGAAGTTTTCCTTACTCAGATGGAGGAATCCTACAAGCACAAATTCGCTAAAAAGCCAGAGGTTATAGAGGGTAACATGAACGCTCTTAAGATGGCGCTTTCGGAGGTAAGATAAATGGCACAGGCAACTGATATAACTAAGATAAATGAGCAAAGTCCTTATGGGGACTTAACACCTGGTAACCAGATTTATGGTGGCGGTGGCGCTAAGATGTTTAACACTGGTGAGTGGAGAACTCAGACTCCTGTTATTGATTGGGATAAGTGTACTCACTGCTTACTTTGTACTCCTGTATGTCCTGACAGCTCAATTCCTGTTAAGGATGGCAAGAGAGAGGATTTTGATTATGACCACTGTAAGGGTTGTGGAATCTGCGAGAGAGTCTGCAGCTTCGGTGCTATTACTATGAAGGAGGGAATGTAATATGTCTATTCGTGAGAGAATGTCCGGTAATGAGGCAGTTGCTTACGCAATTAAGCAGATTAACCCTGATGTAATGCCAGCATTTCCTATTACCCCTTCAACTGAGATACCACAGATGGTATCCACATTTATTGCAAATGGAGAAATCGACACAGAGTTTATCCCTGTAGAGTCAGAGCACAGCTCAATGAGTGCTACCATGGGTGCTTCAGCAGCAGGTGCAAGAGCCCTTACTGCTACTTCATCCTGTGGTCTTGCTTATATGTGGGAGCTTCTCTATGTAGCAGCTTCTGACAGACTTCCACTTGTACTTGCTCTTGTTAACAGAGCTCTTACAGGTCCTATCAACATTAACTGTGATCACTCAGATTCAATGGGTGCAAGAGATGCCGGTTGGATTCAAATTTACGCTGAGAATAACCAGGAGGCTTATGATAACTTCATTCAGTCCTTTAGAATTTCAGAACATCCGGATGTAATGCTCCCATTTATGGCTTGTCAGGATGGTTTCATCACAAGCCACGCTGTAGAGAATATCGAGCTTATTGAAACTGATAAGGTTAAGGCTTTCGTAGGTGATTATAACCCAGAAAATTATCTCTTAAATGCCGAGATGCCTATGGCTGTTGGTCCTTACGCTACTTCACCATTTTATATGGAGACTAAGATGAACCAGAGACTTGCTATGAAGAATGCTAAGAAGGTTATCTTAGATGTAGCTGCTGAATTTGAGAAGATTTCAGGAAGAAAGTACGGCTTCTTCGAGGAATACAAGTTAGATGATGCTGAGGTTGCTATCGTTATTATGGGTTCTGCAGCAGGTACTACAAAGGATGCTATAGATGCACTTCGTGCTAAGGGTATTAAGGCTGGTCTTCTTAAGATTAGAGTATTCAGACCATTCCCTGGTGAGGAAATCGCTGAGGCTCTCAAGAATGTTAAGGCTGTTGCTATTTTAGATAGAGCTGAAAGCTTCTCAGCTTGTGGTGGTCCTGTTGGTTCAGAGGTTAAGGCTGCTATGTTTGATGCAGGCGTTAACGTAAAGGCTGTTAACTACTTCTACGGAATTGGCGGTCGTGATTACACTGTTGAGTCAGCTACTTCAGTTTTCGAAGACTTAATGAAGATAGCAGATGGTTCTATGGAGCCTGAGAACTTTAAGTATGTTGGATTAAGAAAGTAATGGAGGTAAGTCGAGATGGCATTTAATTTTAAAGAGGTTATGAATAAGCCGGAACGTCTTGCTCCGGGTCATAGAATGTGTGCAGGCTGTGGCGGTACTATTGTTGCTAGAACAGTACTTCGTGCCCTAAAGCCTGAGGATAAGGCAGTTATCGGTAACGCAACAGGATGTATGGAGGTTTCAACATTTATGTATCCATACACTGCTTGGGAGGATAGCTACATGCACAATGCATTTGAGAATGCTGGTGCTACTCTCTCTGGTATTGAGACTGCTTACAATGCTCTTAAGAAGAAGGGCAAGGTTACTGAGAATTATAAGTTTATTACCTTCGGTGGTGACGGTGGTACCTACGATATCGGTTTCCAGTCCTTATCAGGTGCTATGGAGAGAAACCACGATATGGTTTATGTGTGCTATGACAATGGTGCTTATATGAACACTGGTATCCAGCGTTCTTCAGCTACTCCAATGTACGCAGACACTACTACTACTCCAGTTGGCTCACAGTCAGTTGGTAAGATGCAGAACCGTAAGGA